>JBQCCU010000027.1:0-3109 GCA_051961935.1 Amnibacterium sp.
GGGCTGCCCACGCGGCCGGTCTCACCGGTCGAGTAGGGCGGGAAGTTGTAGTGGTGGAGGTACCGCTTCTTCGTGATGGGCGACAGCGAGTCGATCTGCTGCTCCATCTTCAGCATGTTCAGCGTGGTGACGCCGAGGATCTGCGTCTCGCCGCGCTGGAAGATCGCGGAGCCGTGCACGCGCGGGATGACCGCGACCTCGGCGTCGAGCGGGCGGATGTCCTTCAGGCCACGGCCGTCCATGCGCACGCCGTCGGTGAGGATCCGGCCGCGGACGACCTTCTTCGTGACCGACTTGTAGGCGCCGGACACCTCGTTCACGGCGCTCGCGGGCAGCTCGCCCGCCTCGACCTTCGCCGCGACGGCGTCCTTGACGCGCGCCTTCAGGGCGTCGTCGGCGTCCTGCCGCTCGACCTTGCCGGCGATCTGGTAGACGGACTTCAGCTCGTCGAGCGCGAGGCCCTCGACGACCGCGTAGGTCTCCTCGGAGTACGGGAGGAAGACCGGGTACTCGCGGGTCTCCTTCGCGGCCTGCTTCGCGAGGTCCGCCTGGGCCTCGACGAGGACCTTGATGAACGGCTTGGCCGCCTCGAGGCCCTGGGCCACGACCTCCTCGTTCGGCTTCTGGGCGCCGGCGCGGATCTTCTCGAACGCGGTCTCGGTCGCCTCGGCCTCGACCATCATGATCGCGACGTCGCCGTTGTCGGTGACGCGCCCCGCGACCGTGAGGTCGAAGACCGCGTCCTCGAGCTGCGCGAAGGTCGGGAACGCCACCCACTGGCCCTCGATGAGGGCGAGGCGCACGCCGGCGATCGGGCCGGAGAACGGCACGCCGGACAGCTGGCTGGAGGCGCTCGCCGCGTTGATCGCGAGGGCGTCGTAGAACTCGCCCGGAGCGATCGACAGCACGGTGATGACGATCTGGACCTCGTTGCGGAGGCCGTTCACGAACGACGGGCGCAGCGGCCGGTCGATCAGGCGGCAGACGAGGATCGCCTCCGTGGAGGGGCGTCCCTCACGACGGAAGAACGAGCCGGGGATCTTCCCGGCGGCGTACGAGCGCTCCTCGACGTCGACGGTCAGCGGGAAGAAGTCGAACTGCTCCTTCGGCTGCTTGCTGATGCTCGTGGCGGACAGCAGCATCGTGTCCTCGTCGAGGTACGCGGCGACGCTGCCCTGCGCCTGCTGGGCGAGGCGGCCGGCCTCGAAGCGGATGGTGCGCGTTCCGTAGCGACCGTTGTCGATGACCGCCTCGGCGGACTTGATCTCGGGACCTTCCAAGAGGTCGTTCTCCTTCACTTGCAAGTGGAGGAGCGTGCGGCAGGAAGGAGCGTGGCAAGCCGTGGCGCGCATCCGCGGAGTGCGGACGCTGTCGCCGGTACGGCTCCTGGTCATCAGTAGAAGATCGCGGGTCGTGCCGTCGGCCCGAGGTCCACCACTAACGACCAGCTCCCTGCCGGTCTGCTCCGTGCCCCGCACATGCGGGGACACCCCATGGTATCAGGCGGGGTGCGTCAGGCGGCGGCGCGCCGCTCCAGGCGCGCGCCGGCGATCAGCACGAGCACGGCGACGGCGGCGGCGAACACGGCGAGCACCGGCACGGGCGGCAGCAGCGCCAGCGCCGCGCCGACGGCGAGCACGGGCACGATCAGGCCGAGGTAGGCGAGGAGGAACAGCCCGGCGAGGGTCTCCCCGCGCCGGTCGGCGGGAGCCATCGCGGCGACGAGCCCGAGGCAGGCGCGGAACAGCAGGCCGACGCCCGCGCCCGCCACGACGGCGCCGACCACGAAGAGCGGCAGCAGCCGCACCGCGGGGGCGACGCCGACGCCGCCGACGCCGACGACCATCGCCGCGACCGCCGTGAGCAGGGACGCCTTCAGCGAGGCCTTCAGGAACGCGAGCTGCGCGAGCGCCCCGGCGGTGAACACCGACCAGGTCACCGCGCCGACCGTGAGCGGGGAGGGCGCGCCGAACACCCGGGCGAGCACCGCGGGCGTGACGGCGCCGAACAGGCCGAAGACGCTGAACCCGGCGAACACCGCGACGCCGGCGGCGAGGAACGCGGTGCGCGCCTCCGGTGCCACGGCGACGCGCTGCGGACGGTACCGGGGCATCGGGTCGGGGCGCCGCACCGTCTCGGGCAGCAGCAGGACGGCGACCGTCGCGAGGGCGAGCACGACGACGTAGACGACGAACGGGACCACGAGCGGCGCTGGCGCCCAGACGGCGAGCGCACCGGCGATCAGCGGCCCGAGACCGAGGCCGCCGATGTTCGCGACGGTGGCGACGGCGCCGGCGAGCGCCCCCTTGCCCCGCCACCGCTCCTGCAGCTCACCGAGCTGCGCCGTGGCGGATGCGGTGATCGCGCCGATCCCGAGCCCCGAGACGAACCGGGCGACGAGCAGGCCCGGCAGCTCCGGCACGACGAGGAACAGCACCGCGGCCACGAGCTCGGCGACGAGGGCGGCGAGCGCCACCGGCCGCCGGCCGAGCACGTCGCCGAGATGACCGGCGAGCAGGAGCGCGACCGCGACGCCGACGGCGTACGCCGCGAACACCACCGGCACAACCCAGGCCGGGAAGGCGTCCCGCCGCTCGAACGCGGCGTAGAGCGGGGTCGGGATCGTGGTGAACGACATCGCCGCGAGGAACACGACCCCGAGGGTCCAGAAGGCCGTCGCGCCGCCCCGCGTCCGCTCCCCCACGCGGTCCATGGTGGCAGGGGCCGGGTGGGGGGATGGTGGGGGTGGAGCGCGCCGGTGTCGGCGCGGGGTGCTCGATCGCGCGCTCGGTTGCGCCGTGGGTGCGCCAGCGCTCCGCTCGTTCCCCGATCGCGCCCGGTGGAACCATGTGCGCACCGCCGAGGGGCAGGGAGGCATGAGGGGTCGCCCGGCCCTCGATCGTGCCGCGTGTAGGGGTTCGTGGCGGGTGGTGGCCGCCCCAAACCGTTTAGGCCACCCCCCCGCACAAAACCCACCACACTGCCCCCCCTCCCCCCACCCGCCCCCTGTCACCATGGACCGCGTGGGGGAGCGGACGCGGGGCGGCGCGACGGCCTTCTGGACCCTCGGGGTCGTGTTCCTCGCGGCGATGTCGTTCACCACGATCCC
>JBQCCU010000028.1:0-2732 GCA_051961935.1 Amnibacterium sp.
AGATGCTCCGGTGCCCCCGCACGGCCTCGGCCATCTCCGGCAGCAGCGGCGCGAGCTTGGCATCCGCGGCGACGGGGTCCGTGCGGTGCAGCTCCTGCATGCCGCGCCGGCTCGGCAGCGCCGTGTTGATCTCGTGCTCGCCCCGCTCGAGCGCCGCGAACAGCTCACCCACCACCTCGTCGACGGGCCGACGGCCGAAGCCGAGCGACTCGCCCGCCTGGGACGACGTCATCATGTCCGTCGCGGTCGCACCCGGGTAGAGCGTGGCGACGTGCACGCCGGTGCCGACGAGCTCCCGCCGGAGGGCGTGGTCGAAGCCGGCGAGACCGGTCTTCGTCGCCGCGTAGACGGAGTAGAAGGGCAGCGGGAGCAGGCCGATCCCGCTCGAGATCCCAAGGAGGATCGCCCCGCGCGGCGCCGCCTTCAACGCCGGCAGCGCCGCATGGGCGAGCAGCACGGGCGCCACGAGGTTCAGCTCGAGCATGGCCCGCACGTCGGATTCGTCGATCTCCTCGAGCCGGCCTGCGCGCACGTTGCCGGCGTTGTTCACGAGCAGATCGAGGTCACCGCCCTCGAGGGCGGCGTCGATCACCCGGCGGGGCGCATCCGGGTGGGTGAGGTCGGCCGCGAGGATCCGCGCCGTTCCGCCGGCGCGCCGCACCTCGTCGGCCGTCGACCGCAACGTCGTCTCGTCCCGCCCCACCAGGAGCAGATCGCCGCCGCGCTCGGCGAACCCGAGGGCGATGGCCTTCCCGATCCCCCGGCCGCCGCCGGTGATCACGCCCCGCCGACCGTGCGGGTCGAGCCGGCCCTGCGCATCCGTTGTGCTCATGGTGCCTCCTGTCCCCCGGACACTCTGCGGCAGGCCGGATGAGCACCCGCCGAATCGACGCGTCGCTCCCCCAGCGTTCTCCTGGTTGACACCCGATTCGCCCCAGCGCTACGCCAGATGCAAGCAGTCGAAGGGGACGACGATGACGGATCAGGACCCACCCACCCGCGGACCGGCTCGGCCGGCGCCCTACATCGCCGTCGGGGTGCTGCTCGTGCTCGGGATCGCGCTCCCCCTGATCGTGCCGATCTATGCGCACGCCCAGCCGGCGCTCTTCGGGATCCCGTTCTTCTACTGGTACCAGATGCTCTGGGTCTTCATCGACGCCCTGGTACTCCTCGTCTGCTACTGGATCCTCCGCGCCGAGGACCGCCGGCGGAGGGATGCCGTGCGCGGCATGAGCACCACCGAGCCGCGAGGCGGCGTCCGATGAGCGCGCTCCTGTTCGCGGCCGCGCCCGCCGTCCCGAACCGCCCGGTCGAGGGCGTGGCGCTGACCGTCGTCATCATCATCTTCGTCGCGGTCGCGGTGCTCGGCTTCCTCGCGGCCCGCTGGCGCCGCGGCGGTGGCCCGTCCAAGTTCCACACCCTCGACGAGTGGGGCCTCGGCGGTCGCGGCTTCGGCGGCTGGGTCACCTGGTTCCTGCTCGGCGGCGACCTCTACACCGCCTACACGTTCGTCGCCGTGCCCGCCGCGATGTGGAGCGTGGGCGCGGTGAGCGGCTTCTTCGCCGTCCCGTACACGGTCGTGCTCTATCCGATCGTGTTCCTGCTCATGGCGAGGCTCTGGTCGGTGTCGCACCGGCACGGCTTCGTGACGCCCGCGGACTTCGTGGGCGGCCGCTACGGCAGCCGCACCCTCTCGACCGTCGTGGCCATCACCGGCATCGTCGCGACGATGCCCTACATCGCGCTGCAGCTCGTCGGCATCAAGGCGGTGCTCACCGTGCTCGGCATCGGCAGCGGGGGCAACGCCTTCCTGCAGGACCTGCCGCTGATCATCGCCTTCATCGTCCTCGCCGCGTACACCTACACGGCGGGCCTGCGGGCGCCGGCGCTCATCGCGGTGGTGAAGGACCTGCTGATCTACCTCGCGGTGATCGTCGCGATCATCTACCTGCCGATCCACTTCGGGGGCTTCGGCCACATCTTCGACTCGGCGCAGGCGAAGATGACCGCCACGAACCCGGCGACGAAGCTGCCCGTCGGCGCCTTCATCCCCGGGCCGCCGAGCTTCAACGCGTACTGGACGCTCGCCCTCGGATCCGCGATGGCGTTGTTCATGTACCCGCACTCGATCACGGGCGTGCTCGCGACGAGGAGCCGCAACACGATCCGCCGCAACGCGGTCGTGCTGCCGCTCTACTCGCTGATGCTCGGCTTCCTCGCGCTGCTCGGCTACGTGGCGATCACGGCAGGCACGACGCCGATCGACGTGAACGGCGCCGTCAACCCCCAGCTCGTGGTGCCGCAGCTGTTCATCGACAGCTTCCCGGGCTGGTTCGCCGGCGTCGCCCTCGCGGCGATCGCGGTCGGCGCGCTCGTGCCCGCGGCGATCATGTCGATCGCGGCCTCGAACCTCTTCACCCGCAACATCTACCGCGACCTGTTCCGCCCGAACGCGACCCCGTCCAACCAGACGCGGGTCTCGCAGCTCGTGTCGCTGCTCGTGAAGTTCGGGGCGCTGCTGTTCGTGATCACCATGGACCAGTCGTCGGCGATCAACCTGCAGCTGCTCGGCGGCATCTGGATCCTGCAGACGTTCCCGGCGATCGTCGGCGGCCTCTACACGCGGTGGTTCCACCGCTGGGCGCTGGTCATCGGCTGGGCGGTCGGCATCCTCTACGGCACGATCGCCGCCTACAACGTGGTGAACCCGACGACTCACGCGCACTTCGGCG
>JBQCCU010000029.1:0-2485 GCA_051961935.1 Amnibacterium sp.
CGCGGCGGGTGGCGGGGGTCAGCTCGACCCGGATGGGGAGGGAGGCGTCGAGGAGCAACGCCGTGGGGAGGAGGTCACGCGTCCGGTCCATGAGCGAGTGTCGCGCCTCGATGGCGCAAGTCGACGCGCGGCGCGCCCGAGAGTTTCCCGGACCGAAACATGCCGGGAGCGGTCCGACGGAGCGTCGGCACCGCCGCACCCTCGTCAGCCGAGCGGCAGGATCGCAGTCACCACCACCCAGGCGAGGGTGCAGGCGGAGCCGACCAGCGCCACGAGCGTCAGGACGATCGACGTCCGTTCCCTCGTCGCACTCCCCGGTCCACTCACTCGTGCAGCATGTGCCCCCTTCGGAAGAGGACGCTATGACCGCACCCCGACCCCGCTGAGGGTCCGGACCGAAGCCGTCGCATCCGCGCCCCTGCTAGAGCGCGGCGAACCCGAGACCCCGCGCGATCACGCCGAGCTGCACCTCCGTGGTGCCCTCGCCGATCTCGAGGATCTTCGAGTCGCGGTAGTGGCGGGCGACCGGGCTCGCGTTGAGGAACCCGTAGCCCCCGAAGATCTGCGCCGCGTCACGCGCGTTCGCCATCGCCGCCTCACTGCCCACGAGCTTCGCGATGGACGCCTCCGTCTTGAACGGCACGCCCCGCACGATCTTCACCGCGGCGTCGTAGGTGGCGAGGCGCGCGGTGTGCACCCGCGCCTGCATCCGGGCGAGCACGAAGGCGATGTGCTGGTTGTCGCCGATGGCCCGGCCGAACACCCGCCGCTCCCCCGCGTAACGGACCGCCTCCTCGAGGCAGCCCTGGGCGGCGCCGGTGCAGAGCGCCGCGAACGCCACCCGGCCCTCGTCGAGGGTCTGCAGGAAGTTCGCGAACCCGCGGCCGCGGGCGCCGAGGATGTTCTCCTCCGGCACGCGCACGTCCTCGAACGTGAGCGGATGCGTGTCCGAGGTGTGCCAGCCGACCTTGTCGTAGGCGGGGTGCGCGGTGAAGCCCGGGGTGGGCACCGGCACGAGGATCGCCGTGAGCTCCTTCTTCGTGGTCCCGTCGGCGCGGGTGCTCTCGCCGGTGACCGCGGTGACGGTGACGAGCCGCGTGATCTCGGACCCGGAGTTGGTGATGAACTGCTTCGAGCCGTTGATCACCCACTGGCCGTCCTCGAGGCGCGCGGTCGTGCGCGTGCCGGCCGCGTCCGACCCGGCCTCCGCCTCGGTGAGGCCGAACGCGCCGAGCGCGTGCCCGGAGGCGAGCAGCGGCAGCCACTCCCGCTTCTGCGCCTCGGTGCCGCTGCGCAGGATCGGCATCATCCCGAGCCCGACGCCCGCCTCGAGGGTGACGGCGATGCTCTGGTCGGCTCGGGCCAGCTGCTCGACCGCGATGCAGAGGGCGAGGTAGTCGCGCCCCTGCCCGCCGTACTCCTCCGGGACGGGCAGGCCGAAGAGGCCCATGTCGCCCATCGTGCGGATGATGTCGTACGGCAGCTCGCGCTTCGTGTCGTACTCGTACGCCGCGGGCGCCACCACGGTGTCGGCGAAGTCGCGCACCTCGTCGCGGAGGCGGGCGTGGAACGCCGGCAGCTCGAAGCCGGTCGGGACCTCGTCGGCGGTGTTCAGCAGGGTCATCGGGACTCCTCGTGGGACGGATGGCGGGACGGCCGGGTTCGGCGCGCCCGGACGGGGGGCTGGATGCGGTGCGCGGGCCGCGGTCATCGGAGGAACGCGGTGGCCGGATCGGTGAGCAGGCGGCCGATCGCGGCGAGGAAGCGGGAGCCCTGCTCGCCGTCGAGCACGCGGTGGTCGATCGAGAGCGAGAGCGTCACGATGCTGCGCAGTGCGATCTCGCCCCGCCACTCCCACGGCCGCTTCGCGACCTGGCCCACCGCGAGGATCGCCGCCTCGCCCGGGTTCAGGATGGGCGTGCCGGCGTCGACGCCGAAGACGCCCACGTTCGAGATCGTGATGGTGCTGCCGGTGAGGTCGGACGGGGCGGTCCGGCCGGCGCGCGCCGTGCCGGCGAGCTCCCCCATGCGGTTGGCGAGCCCGGCGAGTCCCTCCGCCTGGGCGTCCCGCAGCACGGGCACGACGAGGCCGCGGGGCGTCGCCGCCGCGATCCCGAGGTGCACGGCGCGCGACCGCACGATCTCCTCGCCCGCCCACCGCGCGTTCACCGCGGGGTGGTCGGCGACGGCGAGGCAGAGCGCCTTCGCCACCGCCGCGAGGAAGGTGAGGCGCACCTCGCGGAACTCGGGCGCCGCACGGAGCCGGTCGAGCAGCTCCATCGTCGCCGTCACGTCGACCGTGAGGAACATCGTCACGTGCGGCGCGGTGAAGGCGCTCGCGACCATCGCCTCGGCCGTCCGCCTGCGCACGCCGGTGAGGGGGATGCGCTCGAGCGCCCCGTCGGGCGAGGGCGCGGACGCGGGAGGCGCCGGCACGGCGTGGGCGGCCTCCTCCACGTCGTGCCGGGTGACGAGCCCCCCCTCG
>JBQCCU010000030.1:0-3898 GCA_051961935.1 Amnibacterium sp.
AGTCGTGGGCCTCCCGGATCGGCCCGCTCGTCGACGAGCGGATGCGGCAGGCCGTGCACGCCCAAGTCACGGACGCCGTGCAGCGCGGGGCCCGCGCCCTCACCAGCGGCACGCTGCCTGAGGGGCCGGGCACGTTCTATCCGCCGACCGTGCTCGTCGACGTGCCGGACGACGCGCTCGCGGTCACCGAGGAGACCTTCGGCCCGGTCGTGCCGGTGCGCGTCGTCGACGACTTCGACGAGGCGCTCGCCGCCGCCGCCGCCGACCGGTACGGCCTCGCCGCCACCGTGCTCACGCCCGACATGGCGCACGCGCACCGCGCCGCGGCCGTGCTGCCCGTCGGCACGGTGAAGGTCAACGCCGTCTTCGGCGGCGCCCCGGGCGGCAGCGCCCAGCCGCGCCGGGCGAGCGGCGCCGGCTACGGCTACGGGCCCGAGCTCCTCGACGAGATGACGACGACCACCGTCGTGCATCTCGGCCTGCCGGGCGGCACCCGATGACGACGGACGCCGCCGCGCTCGTGCGGCGCGTCGCCGCGCGGCAGGACCGCCGGCGGCCGCGCATCGTCGTGATCGGGGACGCGCTCCTCGACCGCTGGTGGGCGGGCAGCGCCGAGCGGATCAGCCGTGAGGCGCCCGCTCCCGTCGTGCGGATCGCGGACCGGGCGGACGTGCCGGGCGGTGCGGCGAACACGGCGGTGAACCTCGCCGCGCTCGGGGCGGACGTGGCCCTCGTCGGCGCGGTCGGCGACGACGCGGGCGGGGCCGCCCTCGCCGCGCTGCTCGAGGCCGCCGGCGTCGACACCACCGGCCTCGTGCGCGTGCCAGGGCTCGCCACCACCGTGAAGACCCGCATCGCAGGCGGCGGCCAGGTGCTCGTCCGGCTCGACGACGGCGACCCGGTGACCGACGAGGCCCGCGAGCGCGTCGCCGAGGCCGCGATCGCGGCGACCCGCGACGCCGACGCCGAGCTCGTCTGCGACTACGGCATCGGCTCCGCCACCGGCGCGGTGCGCGAGGCGCTCGCGGCGCGCGCGAGGCGCCCCGCCGTCTCGGTCGTCGACGCGCACGACCTCGCCCCCTGGTCCGTGCTCGCACCCACGGCCGTCACCCCGAACGCGGGCGAGACCGAGCGCCTGCTCGGCCTGCCCCTCGGCGCCGACCGCGTGGCCGCCGCCGTGCTGCTGAAGGATGCGCTGCTCACCGCGACCGGCGCCGCCGGCGTCGTCGTGACCCTGGACCGCGACGGCACGGTCGTCCACGACGGCACCGGCACGAGCCGCTCCACCGCGGATCCGGCCCCCGACGCCATGGCGAACGGGGGGGGCGACACCTTCGCGGCCGCCCTGACGCTCGCGCTCGCGGGCGGCGAGCCGCTGTCCGACGCCGCGGCCTTCGCCCAGCTCGCGGCGGACGTGGTCGTGCGGGAGCCGGGCACGAGCGTGTGCAGCCGCGAGGCGCTGCTCGCCAGCGTGGAGGGTCCCGCCCGCGTGCTCGACGCCGACCGGCTCGCGGCGACGCTCGAGGCCGAGCGGCGCGCCGGCCGCCGCATCGTGTTCACCAACGGCTGCTTCGACGTGCTCCACGTCGGCCACACCACCTACCTCAAGCAGGCGAAGCTGCTCGGCGACGTGATCGTCGTCGCCGTCAACGACGACGACTCGGTGCGTCGGCTGAAGGGCCCGGGCCGCCCGATCAACCGGGCCGCCGACCGCGCAGGCGTGCTCGCCGAGCTGTCCTGCGTCGACTACGTGACCGTGTTCGACACGGACACCCCCATCCCGCTGCTCGAACGCATCCGCCCGGACGTCTACGCGAAGGGCGGCGACTACACGCCGGGCATGCTCGAGGAGACGGCGGCGGTGGAGGCCTACGGCGGCGCCGTGCAGATCCTCGGCTACGTGAGCGCCCATTCCACGAGCGGCATCATCGCCCGCACCCGCGCGCTGCCGGAGGGGACCCTGCCGTCGGGGACGGCCGCCGGATGAGCAGCCGGCGCAGCGCCGCGGCGTGGGGACGCCGGGTTCCGCCGCCCGAGCCGGCGATCGACGTCCTCATCGGCACCGTCGGCCGCACCGCGGAGCTCGCCGTGACCCTGGCGGGCCTCGCGGCGCAGGACGACCCCGCGTTCCGGGTGACGGTCAGCGACCAGTCGGACGGGCATCCGGCCGCCACGGACCCCGCCGTGCAGGCGATGCTCCGGGTGCTCGAGGTGCAGGGACGCGCGCCGCGCCTCATCCGCCACCGGCCGCGCCGCGGCATCGCCGAGCACCGCGACTTCCTGCTGCACGAGGCCACCGCGGACGCGGTGCTCTTCCTCGACGACGACGTCTGGCTCGAGCCCGGCGCGCTGCAGCGCCTGCACGAGGCGCTCACGACGCTCGACTGCGGCTTCGTCGGCATGGCGCCGCAGGGCCTGTCGTACCTCGACGACCGGCGCCCGCACGAGCGCCGGCCGTTCGAGCGCTGGGACGGCCCCGTGCGCCCCGAGCGCATCCGCAGGGGCGAGCCCGGCTTCGAGCGCTGGACGCTCCACAACGCGGCGAACCTCGTGCACGTCGCCGCCGACGTGGCGCCGGAGCGCGGCTGGGTGCCGTACCGGATCGCCTGGGTGGGCGCCTGCGTGCTCTACCGGCGCGCCGCGCTCGTCGAGTGCGGCGGCTTCGGCTTCTGGCGGGACCTGCCGCCCGCGCACGCCGGCGAGGACGTGGTGGCCCAGTGGCGCGTGATGGAGCGCTACGGCGCCGCGGGCCTGCTGCCGTCCGGCGCGGTGCACCTCGAGGCGCCGACGACGCTGCCGAACCGCGAGGTGGACGCTCCCGACCTGGTGTTCGCCCGCGACGACCGCCTGGCCGGCTGACGGCCGGGACCGCAAGAAGAAGGAGGACGCCATGGCGGACACCCCGAACCCGATCCAGATCCAGAAGTTCCTGGGCGGCATGGACTACCCGGTCTCGAAGGACACCATCCTCGAGACGGCGAAGAAGGAGGGCGCGGACCAGAACGTGCTCGACGCCCTCGGCCGCATCCCGGACCGCGAGTACGACGCCCCGACGGCCGTGAGCAAGGCGGTCGCCGACAACGGCTGACCCGAACGCCTAGAACTGCACGCGCGGCGGTTCGGCCACTCCCGCGGAGTCGGCGGCTTCGAAGAAGTCCCGGCGGGTGAAGCCGAGTCGTCGCGCGAACAGGTTGTTCGGGAACACCTGGATCTTCGCGTTGAACTCCCGGACCGCGCCGTTGTAGAAGCGGCGCGAGGCGCGCATCCGCTCCTCGGTCTCCACGAGGTCGGCCTGCAGCTGCAGGAAGTCGGGGCTCGACAGCAGCTGCGGGAACGACTCCGCCGCCCCGAACACCGACTTCAGGGACTGCTGCAGGTGGTTCTCGGCGACCGTGGCGTCCCCCGGCGTCGTCGCCCGGAGCGTCTCCGACCGCGCGCGTTCGACGGCGTCGAACACGCCGCGCTCGTGCGTGGCGTAGCCGTGCACCCGTTCCGCGAGCGGAGCCACGAGCTCGGCCCGCTTCGTCCGCTCGGCCGTGATGTCGCGCCAGGCCTCGTCGATGCGGGTCTTCAGCCCGACCAGGGCGCTGCGCGTCGCCCACAGGTACAGAACGAAGGCGACGACCAGCACCACCACGATGGCGATCGGGATCAGCAGGCCCCAGTCCATGGCGCGAGGCTAGGACACGCCACTCAAGGAACCATGGGATTCCCGGGCGACGGGCGTGCCGGGATCAGAAGGGGCGGTCGTCGAGGTCGTCGGGGTCGTCGGGCAGCAGGTCGGGTGGGGGGGGGATGCCGGCTTCGATGGGTGGGTCGAGGATCCTTCGGCCCCATGGACTGATCCAGGTGACGGCGTCGTCCTCACCGATCCGCTCCTGCCAGAGCCCCATCGATT
>JBQCCU010000031.1:0-6381 GCA_051961935.1 Amnibacterium sp.
TCCCGAGCAGCGCGACCACGACGAGGGCGACGCCGATCGCGACGCCCACCCCGCTGCCGCTGCCGAGGAAGGCGACGGCGCGGCCGCCGAGCACCACGAGGTAGAGCAGGAGCAGCAGCCCCATGAGGGCCGCGCCGGCGAACGAGCGCACCTCAGGCCTCGGTGACCAGCCCCGCCTGGCCCTCGGGCGCGTCGGCCACGGGCGCAGGCGGCGCGGGCTCCGCCGGTCCGGGCGGCAGCAGCACGCGCTCGAGCCCGACGACGAGGCCGCGCACCGACTCGAGGGCGGCGAGCGCGAGGCGGATGCCCGGCACGTAGGCGGCCGGCGAGATCGTCTCGTGCCGGATGGTGAGCACCTCGCCCGCTCCCCCGAACAGCACGTCCTGCCGCGCGAGCACGCCGTGCAGCCGGAGGGCGTGCACCGGCACGCTGCCGACCTGCTGGCCGCGCGCCCGCTGGTCGGTGTGCGGGGCGGCGACGGGACCGAGCTCGGCGCGGGCGGCGTTGATCCGCTCGGCGGTGGCGACGGCGGTGCCCGACGGGGAGTCCGCCTTGCCGGCGTGGTGGGCCTCGACGATCTCGATGGAGTCGAACCAGGCGGCGGCCTGCTCGGCGAAGGCGCCGGCGAGGACCGCCCCGACGGAGAAGTTGGGCACGACGAAGACGCCGGGGCCGTCGGCCGGCACGGTGGGCCGGAGGGCGGCGAGCCGCTCGGCGGACCAGCCGCTCGTGCCGACGAGGACCGGCCTGCCGGCCCCGACGGCCGCGGCCACGACCTTCGGTGAGACCTGCGGCAGCGTGACGTCGATCACGAGGTCGGCGTCGGCGACGCGGGCGAGGTCGTCGCCCGACCGCAGCGGCACCGTCACCTCGTAGCCCTCGAGCCCGTCGACGACCTCCGCGACGAGGCGCCCCATCCGCCCGGAGGCGCCGGCGAGGGCGATGCGGCGGGTCACGGGCCGAAAGCCTACGGGCATCCGCCCGCTCCTAGGCTCGACGCATGCGCCTCACGCCGGTCTCACCCGCCGACCCGGTGCCCGCGGGCCTGCTCGCGGAGTACTTCGCGGAGCGGGCCGCCGGCTTCCCGACGCCCGGCGGGTCCCGGCCCGCGACCGCGGACGCCGCCGCGTTCGCGCCGCCGGCGGGCGTGTTCCTGCTGCTCGCGGAGGACGACGGCACCCCGCTCGGCATCGGGGGGCTGCGCACCCTGCCGGCGACGGACGCGGGCGCGCGCATGGAGGTGAAGCACCTCTACGTCGTGCCGGCCGCCCGCGGCCGGGGCCTCGGCAGGCGGCTGCTCACGGCGCTCGAGGAGCGGGCGCGGGCGGTGGGGGCCGCGACGCTGGTCCTCGACACGAACCGGTCGCTCGAGGCGGCCGGTGGCCTGTACCGGTCGGCGGGCTTCCACCCGGTCGAGCCGTACAACGACAACCCGAACGCGACCGACTGGTACGCCAAGCGCCTCTGAGTCGGGCGCGGCTCAGACCGGCGGCGTCTCCGGCAGGCCGGTGCGCAGCTCGAACGGCAGGTGCGCGAGGTCGTTGTGCGACACGAGCACGGCCGGCCGCCCAGGGCGCACCCGGATCACCGTCAGGCCGCAGTGGGCCTGGTTCAGGCCGAGCCACCGCCAGGCGGGGGCGTCGAACACGTGCCGCACGAACCAGGCGATCACGAAGTTGTGGGTGATGAGCAGGTCGTGCCGGTCGTGCGCGCCGGGGACGAAGAACTCGCTGACCGCGTCGTCCATCTGCGCGCGGCCGGCCTCGATCTCCGCGGGCGTCACCGCCGCGAACCAGGAGTCGAAGGCCTTCGGGGTGTCGGGGGTCGGTCCGGACGGCACGCAGTCGAACAGCAGCGCGGACGCCTTCGGCTCGACGGCGGGCAGCAGGCCGGACAGGATCTCGGCCGTCTCCGTGGCGCTCCTGCTCGGCGCGTACCACGCGTTCGTGAGCGGGACGCCGCCGAGACGCGCGGCCAGCAGCTCGGCCTGGCGTCGGCCGCGCGGCGAGAGGGGTCCGTCGGTCACTCCGTGCTCGGCGTCCCGGTGCTCGCCGTGGCGCACGAGGTAGAGGTACTGCGACATCGCGTGCTCGATCGTAGCCGCCGTCCGCTGGGCGGGCGTCGGCAGGCCCGGACCGTCCTCGGCACCCGGTCTGGGGGTACAGCCCGGCAGGGGCGGACAGACCGTTCTGTCCCCATCGCTGCTACCGTCGTTCCCGGCCGCCCAGCGGCGGAAGAAGGAGGCGACGGGTCGGACGAGGCTGCGCGGACGGCGATGCGCCGACCCTCCCACGCCCGCATCCGGCTGCTCGAGGTCGCCGACGAGCTCTTCTACACCGACGGCATCAACCAGGTCGGCATCGACCGGATCATCGCCGATGCGGGCGTGACGAAGGCGACCTTCTACAAGCAGTACGGGTCCAAGGACGCCCTGATCCTCGAGTACATCACCGGCCGCGACGCCGCCGTCCGGAAGGCGCTCGCCGACCTCGCCGAGGAGGCGCCGGATCCCTCCAGCGTGCTCGCCGCCCTCGTCGACGCGATCGTGGCCGACACGGCCCGTCCGAACTTCCGGGGCGACCCCTTCCTCAACGCCGCCGCGGAGTTCCCGTCGGCGAAGCACCCCGTGCGGCAGGCGATCGCCGAGCACCGCGACTGGTTCTCCGGCTTCCTGGAGGACCACCTCCGGGCCGCTGGGCACGCGCAGCCCGGCGCGGCGGCGGACGAGTTCTACCTGCTCCGCGACGGGGCGATGGCCGGCTCGTACGCCGGGGACGTCATCGCGGCGACCTCCGCGTTCGTACGCGGCGCCAAGCGGATCCTCGACGAGGCGACGGCCCGCACCCCCTAGTCGGCGGTCGCGCGGTCCAGGGCCGCGAGCTCGGCGGCGGTGAAGCGCAGCGCGGCGGCCGCCGCGAGCGCGGGCACCTCGCCCGCCGCGGACGGCCCGACGACCGGCGCGACGACGTACGGGCGGGCCAGCAGCCACGCCAGCGCGACCGCGGCCGTCGGCACGCCGCGCTCGCGCGCGAGGGCCGAGACGGCCTCGACGACGCGGAGGCCGCGCTTCGTGCCGTGGGCGGCGAGCCGATCGGCCCGCTCCGGGTCCAGGTCGCGCAGACGCCGCCGGCCGCTGCGGGTGGCGTTCGCCCCGGTGAGGAAGCCACCCGCGAGGGGGCTCCTCGGGAAGCAGCCGAGCTGCTGGGCTGCGACGACGGGCGCGAGGTCGGCCTCGTACGCCGCGCGCTCCAGGACGCTGTAGACGGGCGACACGGCGACGAACCGCGGCAGGCCGCCCTGCCCGGCCGCGACCCGCGCCTCGATCAGCCGCGAGGCGCTGTGGGAGCCGGCCGCCACCGCGCCGATCCTGCCCGCCCCGATCAGGCCGCCGAGGGCGACCAGGGTCTCCTCGAGGCTCGTGCCGCGGTCGTGGCCGTCGAGCACGAGCACGTCGATGCGCTCGGTGCGCAGGCGGGTGCGGAGCCGCTCCACGGCCGCGGTGAGCGCCGCGGCGGACGAGCCCGGATGCTCGCCCTCCACGCCGACGCGGGCGAGCAGCACCGTGCGCTCCCGGCGGCGCCGGGTGGCGAGCCAGGTGCCGACCGCCTGCTCCTGGCGTCCGGAGCGGCTGTCGGTCACCTCGATGCCGCTGCCGCCGATCTCGGCGTGGGCGTCCAGGATGCGGTGCGCCTCCCCCGCGGGGACGGCGCCGCCGAACCGCGACCCGGAGACGACGAGCGGATGCACCGCGAGGCCCGTCCCGGGGATCGGGCGGAGGCGATAGGGCGCGGACGGCTCCTCGAGCAGCGGCGCGGTCGGCTGGGCGGCGATCCCGGCCTCGGCGCGACGGACGATCTCGAGCGCCGCATCCACCACCGGCTCGTCCGCGGCGTGGCGCCGGCGTCCCGACGGGCGCGGGCGGGGCTCGTCGATCGGTTCCGTCATCCCGCTCCCCCCGGCGACCCGCCTGGCCGCGGTCCATCACCATAACGACGGCGAGGGCCGCGGAGCGGGTGCGACAGGCGGGGGTCGGGGGCTGCTGCGAGATGCGCAGCAGCCGCCCTCCATCCCCGAAGAGATGTCACTCGCCCCCCAGCGGGTGACTTCAGGTCCGATCGATCCGTTTCCCAGCGGCGGGCGCGAGCGCCCTCGATCCGGACGCCTCAACGCTAGGGACGCCCGGACCCGCTCGGGAATCCCAGTTCGGGGGTCAGCGCTCGGTGACCTCGTCGAGGCGGGCGATCTGCTCCGGCGTGAGGATGATGTTCGCCGCGGGCATCAGGTCCGCGAGCTGCCGGGCGGTGGGCACGCGCACGACGGGAGCGGCGATCTGCGGCTTCGACAGCAGCCAGGCGAGCGCGATCCGGCCGACGTGCTGGCCGATCTCCTCGCTGATCGCGTCCAGCACGGCGAGCACGGCCGCCCCCCGCCGGTTCACGTGTTTCAGCGCGCCGGCGAAGATCGGCGAGGCGGGCTTGTCGTGGCGGGAGCGGAAGTCGCCGCGGAGGTAGCCGTTCGCGAGCGGGGTGCGCGGCAGGACCCCGAGGTCCTGCGACAGCGCGATCGGCGCCACCTCCGTCTCGAACGGCTCGCGGTCGAGCAGGTTGTACTCGGGCAGCAGGGTCGTGATCCCGGGGATCTCGAGCCGCTGCGCGACCCGGATCGCCTCGCGGAGGCCGTCGGCGCTGAAGCCCGACGCGGACACGTGCCCGACCTTCCCCTCCGCGATCAGCTCCTGCGCCGTGGTGAGGGTCTCCTCGATGGGCGTGCTGGGGTCCTCGTGGTCGAGTCCGAGCAGATCCACCCAGCCGGTGCCGAGGCGCTCGAGGGAGGCGTCGACCGCGCGGCGCATAGCGCCGCGCGAGAGCCCGTGCGCATCCGGGTGCTTGCCGATCTTCGTCGCGACGACGAGACGCACACGGGATGCGTGCCGGGCGAGCCAGGAGCCGATCATGATCTCGCTGCGGCCGCCGGCGTAGTGGTCGGCCGTGCTGATCAGGTCGCCGCCCGCGGCGTAGAAGAGGTCGAGGGTCTGGGACGTGGCCTTCGCGTCCGCGGCCCACCCGAAGACGCTCCCGTCCAATGCGATCGGATAGACCGCCATGCCGGTGCCGCCGATCCGGCGGGACACGGGCCCCGGAGCGAGACTCGTCACTCATCCCCCAACACATCAATCTGAGTTCCAGCAGTATTTCATGTTCCGAGTTGCTGGAAGATCGGGCTTGACAAAGGGCCCCCGCGCTTCGCGCAACGGGGGCCCTTCGTTCTCGAACTGCGGCGGGTCAGACCGTGGCGTTCTCCGACGCGGGCGCCTCGGTCGGCTCCTCGACCACCGGGGCCAGCGACAGCTTGCCGCGGTCGTCCACCTTGGTGATCTCGACCTGGACCTTCTGGCCGACGGAGAGGACGTCCTCGACGTTCTCGACCCGCTTGCCCCCCGCGAGCTTGCGCACCTCGGAGATGTGCAGCAGGCCGTCCTTGCCGGGGAGCAGGGAGACGAACGCGCCGAACGCGGCGAGCTTCACCACGGTGCCGAGGAAGCGCTCCCCGACCTCCGGGTTGTGCGGGTTCGCGATCGCGTTGACCGCCTGGCGGGCGGCCTCGGCGGACGGGCCGTCGACGGCGCCGATGTAGACGGTGCCGTCCTCCTCGATGGAGATGTCGGCGCCGGTGTCGTCCTGGATCGCGTTGATCGTCTTGCCCTTCGGGCCGATCAGCTCGCCGATCTTGTCGACCGGGATCTGCACGCTGATCACGCGCGGCGCGGTCGGCGCCATCTCGTCCGGGCCGTCGATCGCCTGGTTCAGCACGTTCAGGATCGTCAGGCGGGCCTCCCGGGCCTGCTTGAGCGCGCCGTCGAGCACCGACGAGGGGATCCCGTCGAGCTTCGTGTCGAGCTGGATCGCGGTGACGAAGTCGGCGGTGCCGGCGACCTTGAAGTCCATGTCGCCGAGCGCGTCCTCCGCGCCCAGGATGTCGGTCAGGGTCGCGTAGCGGGTCTCGCCGTCGACGGTGTCGGAGACGAGGCCCATCGCGATGCCGGCGACCGGCGCCTTCAGCGGCACACCGGCGTTCAGCAGCGCCAGCGTGGACGCGCAGACCGAGCCCATCGACGTCGAGCCGTTGCTGCCGAGCGCCTCCGAGACCTGGCGGATGGCGTACGGGAACTCCTCGCGGGACGGCAGCACCGGCACGAGCGCGCGCTCGGCGAGGAAGCCGTGCCCGATCTCGCGCCGCTTCGGGCTGCCCACGCGGCCGGTCTCACCGGTCGAGTAGGGCGGGAAGTTGTAGTGGTGGAGGTACCGCTTCTTCGTGATGGGCGACAGCGAGTCGATCTGCTGCTCCATCTTCAGCATGTTCAGCGTGGTGACGCCGAGGATC
>JBQCCU010000032.1:0-4040 GCA_051961935.1 Amnibacterium sp.
CGATCGCCGAGGCCCTCGCCGCGATCCACGCGCTGCCCACCGGGCTCGTCGCGGACGCCGGCCTGCCGGCGGAGAGCGCCGGAGAGGCGCAGCGCGCCGTCGCCGAGGTGGTGGACGCGGCCGCCGCGACCGCGTCCGTCCCCGCGCCGCTGCTCGACCGCTGGGAGCGCGCGCTCGACGACGCGGCGCTCTGGCAGTTCGCGCCCACCGTGCTGCACAGCGGCCTCCGCGCCGAGGCGGTGCTCACCGCCCCGCGGGGCGGCCCGGACGAGGCGGTGACCGGGGTGCTCGGCTGGGCCGAGCTCCGCGTCGGCGACCCGGCCCGCGACCTCGGCTGGGTGCTCGGGCTGCCGACTGCGGGCGCGGCGAGCGCCGTGTTCGCGGGCTACCACGCGGTGCGGCGGGGCGCGGCGGACTCCTCGCTCCGCCAGCGGGCCACCCTCCACGCCGAGCTCGAGCTCGCCCGATGGCTGCTGCACGGCACGGCGACGGGACGGCAGGAGATCGTGGCCGACGCGGTCGGCATGCTCGCGGCGCTGACCCGCGGGGTGGAGGACGACACGGCCGCCTCCCTCGGCCCCGATCCGCAGCCGGTGCTCACGGTCGGCGAGGTCGAGCGGATGCTCGACGATCAGCGCTCGATGGTGCTCGCGAGGACGGGCTCGGTCCCCCTGCCGGCGACCGTCGCCCAGCGCTCGCGCAGCTCCTCGGCGGAGTAGAGCCGCTCGGGACGGATCACGAGGTCGGCCGCGACGTAGTAGAAGACCGCGTCGATCGTGTCGGGGTCGATCCGCTCCCGCTCCGCGTAGGCGAACCGGTAGAGCGCGAGCTGGAACTGCTTCAGCTCCAGGTCCGCCGCCGAGGTGGGCGGGGCGCCGGTCTTCCAGTCGACGATCTCGATGCGGTCGCCGCGCCGGTAGACCGCGTCGATCTTGCAGACGAGCACCCGGCCCTCGAAGGGCACCTGGATCTCGGTCTCGACCTCGATCGGCTCGAGCCGGCCCCACGGGCTCGTGAGGAACGTCTCCTGCAGCGCGGTGAGCCCGGCGACCTCGTCGCCGGTGTCCGTGTCGCCGTCGCGTTCGCTGAGCAGCGCGTCCACGAGCTCGGTGGACGGGGCGAGACGCGCCCGGTCCTCCACCCAGGCGTGGAAGAGGGTGCCGAGCCGGGTGGCACGGTAGGGCCGCTCGGGCATCGGACGGCGGAGCGACGCGAGCACCGCGTCGGGGTCGTCGACGAAGTCCTTGAACCGGGAGGCGGGGATGCGGTCGGGCAGCGGCACGACGCGGCCGCCGCCCAGCTGCTCGGCGCGCTCCGCGAGCAGGGCGTCGACCGGGACGAGCCACCGGCCCGCCTCGTCGGGGTCGGCCGCGCGCACCGCGGCGGCGGCGGCCTCCACCGCGCCGCGGCGTGAGCCGAGCGGATCCGCGGGCCACAGGAACCGTTCCGGCGGCGCCCCCTCCGGCCGCGTCTCGGATGCCGGGGCGGCCGGGAGCTCGGGGATCACCCCGGCGGCGGCGAGCTCGGCGAGGTAGCAGGACGGCGAGCGGGGCGTGCGCTGGGTGGCCCAGAAGGAGCCGGTCAGCAGGAGCCGGTGTCGGGCTCGGGTGACGGCGACGTAGGCGAGGCGCCGCTCCTCCGCGAGCAGCGACGCCGCGACGGCGCCCTGGTAGGTGGCGAGCGCGGCCTTCAGCTCCGCGCGGTCGGCGAGCGAGCGCCAGGGGAAGACCGGCAGCTCGGCCGCGTCGCCGCGGAACTCCCACGGCAGCACCCCGGGCGCGAGCCAGCCGCGGGTGCTCTTCGGCTTCGAGGGCAGCTCGTCGGCGACGAGCCGCGGGACGGCGACGAGGTCCCACTCGAGGCCCTTCGACCCGTGCACGGTGAGCACCTGCACGGTCCCCGCCTCGGGCGGGTCGCTGCGGGGCGAGAGGTCCTCCTTCTGCTCGGCCGCCGCCAGCCAGCCGAGGAACCCGCCGAGGGTCGCGCCCTCCGCGACCTGCAGGTAGCCGGCGAGGGCCTCGTCGAACGCGTGCAGCGGCGCGAGCCCCGGGCGCCCCTCGTTCGCGAGCACCTCGATGTCGAGGTCGAGGGCCTCGACCACGAGGTGGACGAAGTCGCCGAGGTCGCCGCCGGAGCGCAGCCGCAGCCGGGCGAAGGTGCGGCCGGCCCGGCGCAGGCGCTCGAGGCCGGCCGGGCTGAAGGCGCGCTCGAAGCCGTGCCCCTCGTGGTGCGCGAGGAAGTCGAGCGCGTCGACGAGGGAGGCGCTCTCCCCCTCCGCCACGGAGCGGCCGAGCACCTCGGCGACCTCGGGGCCGAGCCGCTGCTGCGCGAAGTCGCGCTGCTCGAGCCAGCGGGCGAGGCGCTGCAGCGCCGCGAGGTCCGCGGGGCCGACGCGCCAGGTGGCGCCGGCGAGCAGGCGGACCAGCTCGGCGCCGGCGCCCGCGTCGTGGATCACCCGCAGCGCGCTGACGAGGTCGGCCACCTCGGGCTCCTGCAGCAGGCCGCCCACGCCGAGCACGTGGAAGGGCACGTCGTGCCGGCGGAACGCGGCGAGGAACGCGGGCAGCGTGCGCCTGGCCCGGAGCAGCATCGCGGCCGAGGGCGGCGTCTCGGCCTCGGCGAGGCGCGCCGCGAACCAGGCGGCGACCGCGTCGGCCTCCTCGTCGAGCGTCTCGGGGAAGGCGCACTCGACGGGGAAGCCGCTCGCGGTCGGGGACGGTCCGAGCCGCGGCACGTCGATGCGGGAGGCGGCGGCGAGCGGCGCGGCGATCGTGTTCGCCGCGTCGAGCACCGCCGTGCCGTTGCGCCAGCTCGTGCTGAGCGCGAAGGAGGACACCGGCCGGCCCGCGCCGAAGTCGCGCGCGAAGCCCTCGAGGTTCGCCGCGGAGGCGCCCCGCCAGCCGTAGATGGACTGGTGCGGGTCCCCGACGGCCATCACCGCGCCGCCCGCGAAGAGCCGCGCGAGCATCCGCGTCTGGACGACGGAGGTGTCCTGGTACTCGTCGAGCAGCACCACGCGGTAGCGGGAGCGGAAGTCGGCGACGAGCTCGTCGGACGCGGAGACGATCTCGAGCGCGAGCGACACCTGGTCGGAGTACTGGACCGCCCCGGAGGCACGCTTGCGCTCCCGGAACGTCTCGACGAGCGAGAGCAGCACGGGCAGGGTCGAGGCGGGGCGGCGGCACGCGTCGAACTCCGCCTTGTACGCGGACCTCCCCACGGGCAGCGCGTCGAGGGCCGCGCCGTACTCGAGCGCCATGGCCCGCACGGCGTCGGGGTCGGCGGCGTGCTCGCCGAGCCCGTTCGCGGTGTCGAGCACGAGCTCGGTGATGCGGTCGACGGACAGGTCGAGGTCCGCGAGCGCACCGTCGCTCGACTCCAGCACGACGCGGCGGGCGAACTGCCACGCGGACGCCTCCCCGAGCACGACGCCGCCGGACTCGCGACCGATCAGGGGCGCGTGATCGCGGTAGACGCCGTTCGCGAAGGCGTTGTAGGTGGAGACGACGGGCGGGTCGAAGGGGTCGTAGTCGCCGGCGAGCCCGACCGCGGCGAGGCGGCCGACGTGGCGCCGGATGCGCTCCCCGAGCTCCGAGGCGGCCTTGCGGGTGAAGGTGAGGCCGAGGATCTGCGGTGCGTCGACGAGCCCGTTCGCGAGCAGGTAGAGCACCCGGAGCGCCATCGTCTCCGTCTTGCCGCTGCCGGCACCCGCGACGACGAGCGCCGGCTCGAGGGGCGCCTCGATCACCGCCGCCTGCTGCGGGGTCGGCGGGAACATCGACAGCCGCCGCGCGATCTCGGCCGCGCTCACGCGCTCAGTCACCGCACACCTCCGGGATCCGCGCGAGCATCGCGCGGAAGCTCGATCCGCCGTGCCGCACCTCGGGCTCGACGAGCCCCTCGAAGCGCGCGGCCGCCATGCCCTCCGCCGCGGCCCCGAGGCGTGCCCGCAACGCCGCCCCGGCCACCAACGTGAGCGCCCGCTGCTCGAAGAGCGCGTATCACCGCAGCGGCTTCTACCGCACGTAGAGAAGGCTCGC
>JBQCCU010000033.1:0-5638 GCA_051961935.1 Amnibacterium sp.
CAGGTGGCCGCGGCCGCCCGTGCCGGAGTGGTGGCGGCCTCCATCGACTCCGCGAACCCGCACCTGTGGGACGAGACGCAGGCGAGGCTCGACGCGGCCGAGATCGACGTGCTGCTCGTGTCGCCCGAGCGGCTGAACAACCCCGACTTCCGGGACAACCGGCTGCCGGCCCTGATCGCGAGGACGGGCCTGCTCGTCATCGACGAGGCCCACTGCATCTCCGACTGGGGGCACGACTTCCGGCCCGACTACCGCCGGCTGCGCGACGTCGTCGCGGCCGCCGGCACCACCCCAGTGCTGGCGACCACCGCGACCGCGAACGGACGCGTCGTCGACGACGTCGTCGCGCAGCACGGCAACGCCGAGGAAGTGCTCACCATCCGCGGGCCGCTCGCCCGCGCCTCGCTGCGCCTCGGCGTCCTGCACACGAGGGATCAGGCGAGCCGGCTCGGCTGGCTCGTCGAGCACCTGGCCGACCTCCCGGGGTCGGGCATCGTCTACGCGCTGACGGTGTCGGCCGCCGAGGACACGGCGCGGCTGCTGCGCGAGGCCGGCTACGAGGTGCTCGCGTACACCGGCAGGACGGAGAACGCGGAGCGCGAAGCGGCCGAGCTGGCCCTCAAGGAGAACCGCGTGAAGGCGCTCGTCGCCACGAGCGCGCTCGGGATGGGCTTCGACAAGCCCGATCTCGGCTTCGTGGTGCACCTCGGGGCGCCGTCCTCCCCGGTCGCCTACTACCAGCAGGTCGGCCGGGCGGGGCGCGCCACCGAGTCGGCCGACGTGCTGCTGCTGCCCGGCGCCGAGGACGAGGCGATCTGGTCCTACTTCGCCACGGCGAGCATGCCCAGCCGGGAGAAGGCGGAGGCCGTGCTCCGCGAGCTCGAGCCCGACCGCCCGCTCTCCACGCCGGCGCTCGAGGCCCTCGTCGACCTGAAGCGCAGCCGGCTCGAGCTGCTGCTCAAGGTGCTCGACGTCGACGGCGCCGTCCGGCGCGTCCAGGGCGGCTGGGTCGCCACGGGCCGGCCGTGGACCTACGACGCGGAGCGCTACGAGCGCATCGCCGCCGCCCGCGAGGCGGAGCAGCGGCACATGCTCGACTACGAGGCGCTGCCCGCCGGCCCGGACGGCTGCCGCATGCAGTACCTGCAGCGCGTGCTCGACGATCCGACGGCGGTGCCGTGCGGCCGCTGCGACAACTGCGCGGGCACCTGGTTCCCGAGCGACGTGTCCGGTGACTCGGCGGGCGCGGCGGGCGCCGCGCTGCAGCGGGTCGGCGTGCCGATCGAGGCACGCAAGCAGTGGCCGAGCGGCGCGGACGCCCGCGGCATTCCCGTCAGGGGCACCATCCCCGCCGCGGAGCGGCCCGAGGAGGGCCGGGCCATCGCCCGGCTCACCGATCTCGGCTGGGGCGGCGCCCTGCGACGGCTGCTCGCCCCGGGCACCCCGGATCAGGAGGTGCCGCGGGCCGTCGTGGATGCGGCCGTGGCGGTGCTGCGCGAGTGGGACTGGACGGAGCGCCCCGTCGGCGTCGTCGCGATGCCGTCGCACGCGCACCCCCTGCTCGTCGGCTCCACGGCCCGCGCGCTCGCCGAGGTCGGGCGGCTCCCCCTGCTCGGCGCCCTGCAGCCCACGACGTCCGCGCCACCGGCGGGGAGCGGCGGGGCGAGCCTCGCCCGCCTGGCCGGCGTGTGGTCCGCCTTCCGCGTGCCCGACGACCTGCGGGCGACGCTCAGCGGCACCCGCGGCCCGGTGCTGCTCGTCGACGACGCGGCCGACAGCCGATGGAGCCTCACCGTCGCCGCGCGCCTGCTCCGCGAGGCCGGAGCGGATGCGGTGCTGCCCTTCGCGCTCGCGCTGCAGGCCTGAACCCGCCTGGGCGGGGGGCTCAGGCCGGTACGGCGGACGGCAGCAGCGCCAGGCGACCGAGGCCGGTGAGCACCGTCTCGCGCGACGCGGCCGCGCAGATCCGGATCCAGCCCTCGCCCGCCGCGCCGAAGGCGCTGCCGGGCGCCACCGAGACCCGCTGCTCCAGCAGGAACCGCTCCGCGAAGCGGGCGACGTCGCCGCCGCTCAGGTGCGACACGTCGATCCAGAGGTAGAAGGCGCCCTGGGGCGCGAGGTAGCGGATACCGAGCCGGTCGAGCAGGTCGGTGGCGGCCGTGAGGTTCTCCCGGTAGTGCGCCGCGGCCTGCTCGACCGCATCCTGCGGCCCGGTCAGCGCGGCGAGCGCCGCGTGCTGCGCGGGGGTGTTCACGCAGGAGACGAGCGCCTCCTGGTAGGTGCGGAGCACGTCGCCGAGCCCGGGCGGTACCACGAGGCTGCCGACGCGCGCGCCGGTCAGCGCGTACGTCTTCGAGAACGAGTGCACCGTGAGCACCCGCTGCTCGGTGTCGAGCGCGGCGGGGCTCACGTGCGGCACGCCCCAGGTGAACGCCTCGTAGACCTCGTCGCTGATCAGCCAGAGGTCGTGCCGCGACGCGAGGTCGAGGAGTCCGCGCAGCACCGGCTCCGGGAAGACGACGCCGAGCGGGTTGGAGGGCGAGTTCACGATGATCGCCCGCGTCCGCGGCGTCACGAGCGCCTCGAGCGCCTCGAGGTCGGGCAGGAACTCCCGCGCGGGCTCGAGCCGGTAAGGCACCGCGGTCGCCGACAGCATCCGCGGCGCCATCCAGAAGGTCGTGTACCCGGGGTCGGGGACGAGCACCTCGTCACCCGGCTCGAGCACCAGCGAGAGCGCGAGGTAGAGCGCCTCCGTGCCGCCCGGGGTCACCCACACCTGCTCCGGGTCCACGTCGATGCCGTTGACCGCGCGCAGCTTCGCGGCGAGGGCCTCCCGCAGCGGGGGGATGCCGCCGTTGCCGGTGGAGTCGGTGTCGTCGGCGAGCCATGCGGCGCTCGCCGCCTCGAGTACGTGCGCGGGCACCGGCTGGTCGGGCTCGCCGACGGCGAGCGCGAGGACGTCCGGCATCCGGATCGCGATCTCGTGGATGCGGCGGATGCCCGAGCCGGGCACGCCGAACGCGGTGCGGGAGAACGACGGCATCCCATCATTCAACAGCGGCCCGACCGCCCCTCCTTCACGTCGTGGCCGACCTGATAGACTTCCGGACGGCTTTCGGGCGCCCGCGGTTCGACGCGGCCCGGCCCTCTGGAGGGCGGAGCATCCCGCCCGATCCGACACCAGTCTTTCGAAAGAGGCATACGCACGTGGCGAACATCAAGTCGCAGATGAAGCGCATCGGCACCAACAAGAAGGCGCACGACCGCAACAAGGCCGTGAAGAGCGAGCTGAAGACGGCCATCCGCGCCGTCCGCACGGCCGCGACCGCCGGCGACGCCGACAAGGCCGCCGCCGCGCTCGCCTTCGCGAGCAAGAAGCTCGACAAGGCCGCCTCGAAGGGCGTCATCCACAAGAACCAGGCCGCGAACCGCAAGTCGGCCATCGCGAAGCTCATCAGCCGCTGACGATCCGGCTCTAGCGAGCACCCCCCGGACTCGCGAGCGGTCTGCAGCCCGCTCGCCAGTCCGCAGGCTGCTCGCTAGGAACCGCGGGGCCGGTTCAGGCCTCGCCGCGGGACGCCACGAAGGCGACGAGCCGCTCGACGGCGAACTCCGGGTCGCGCGAGGCGCCCTTCACGCGCTCGTCGGTCTCGGCGATCATCGCGATCGCGCGCCCGAGGCCCTCGGCCTGCCAGCCCTGCGCATCACGGCGTGCGCGGTCGAGCTGCCACGGCGCGAGACCGAGCTCCGCCGCGACCTTCGGGCCGCCCCCACGGACGTCGAAGGCCCGCGCCATCGTGCGGAGCTTCATCGCGATCGCGGCGACGATGGGCACCGGATCCGCACCCGTCGCGATCGCATGCCGGAGGAGGACGAGGGCGTCGCCCCGGCGGCCGGCGATGGCCGCATCCGCCACCGCGAACGCGTTCGTCTCCACCCGCCCCGCGTAGTAGGTCTCGACCGTCGACTCGGTGATGTCGCCGCGGGTGTCGGCGATCAGCTGCTGGCAGGCGGAGGCGAGCTCGGCGAGGTCCTCCTGGAACGCGGACACGAGCACCCGGAGCGCCCCTGGCGCGATGCGCTTGCCGGCTGCGCGGAACTCCCCCGCGGCGAACGCGGAGCGGTCCGCGTCGCGCTTCAGCTCGGCGCAGGCGACCTCGACCCCGCCGCCGAGGCCGCCGCGCACGGCGTCGAGCAGCTTCTTGCCGCGCACGCCGCCGGCGTGGCGGAGCACGATCGTGGTGTCGTCGGCCGGCTGCTCCAGGTACCGCAGCACCTCGGTCAGGAACGAGTCCGACAGCCGCTCGACGCCGGACACGCGGATGAGCCGCGGCTCCCCGAACAGCGACGGGCTCGCGAGGGTGGTGAGGTCGCCGGGCACGGCGGAGGGGGCGTCGAGGTCCGTCACCTCGAGGCTCGGGTCGGCGGCGGCGAGCGTGGTGCGGATGGCGCGGATCGCCCGCTCGGCGAGCAGCTCCTCAGGGCCGCTGACGAGCACGACGGGCGCCGGTCGCGCCTCGTCCCACGGGAGCACGGGGATCTTGGCGGCGCCCGATCGTGCGGGCGCGGCGGCGCGGGCTGCCATGGTGCCTCCAGTATCTAGGGTGCCGCCGACCACACCGCGGCGGTGACCGGGCGCTCCGTCCAGACGGTGATGCCGCCGTCAGCCGCGCGGGCGACGAGGAGCAGCCCGTCCTGGTCGGTGCGGAACGGCGCGACGCCGTCGCTGCGCAGGATGCGCAGCAGCCGCGCGGTGGGGTGGTGGTAGTCGTTGCCCGCGCCGACGCCGATCAGGCCGACGGCCGGATCCGCGGCCGCGTCGCAGGCGGGGCTCTGGTCGGCGGAGCCGTGGTGCGCGACCTTCACCACGTCGACGCGCGGCAGGGGGCCCGCGGCGAGCAGCGCGTTCTGCGCGTCCTCCCCAAGGTCGCCGGTGAGCAGCGACCGGAGCCGGCCGGTGACGAGCAGCGTGATGCTCGCCGGGTTGCCGGGCTGGATCGACCCGAGCGGCTCCTCCGGCCACAGCACGTCGATGCGCAGGCGCCCGACGGTCGCATGCTCGCCCCGGTGCACCTGGACGACGTGCGCGCCGGCCGCGGCGACCGCGGCGCGGAGGGCGTCGGCGGCGGCCCCGTCGCTCGGCCCGACGAAGGCGGTGCCGACCCGGTCGGCGACGGACCGGCTCGCGCCGACGTGGTCGGCGTCCCAGTGGGTGAGGACGAGCAGGTCGATCCGGCGGATCCCGAGGCGGTCGAGACAGGCCAGGATCGGCCCCGGCTCACGGCCGGTGTCGACGAGGGCGACGTGCCCGCCGCCGCCGTTCAGCAGGAAGGCGTCCCCCTGCCCGACGTCGCAGCCCGCGATCTCCCAGTCGGCCGGCGGCGCCACCGCGCGCGCGACGAGGCCACCCGCGAGCACGCCGACGCCGGCCAGCAGCACGAGGGCCGCCGCGAGCGCCGCCGCGAGGCGCAGCCGCCGGCGCAGCGGCCGCGCCGCCGCGACGACCAGCAGCAGGAGCAGCGCGGCCGCGAGCAGCGCACCGGCCGCGGCCCCCCGCCACCGCCCCACGGGGGCCGCAGATGGCGCCCCGGCCACACCGGCCAAAAACCCGGCGGGCCTCCACGCGAGCCACCCCACG
>JBQCCU010000034.1:0-14819 GCA_051961935.1 Amnibacterium sp.
GGCGACACCCCGCCGTACGCCGTCGACCGGGAGGTCGAGGACCTCGCCGCGCTGCTCGAGGCGGTGGGCGGCCCGGTCGCGCTGTTCGGGATGTCCTCGGGAGGTGCCCTCGCCCTGCGAGCCGCGGCGGCGCTCGAGGCCGTGACCCGGGTGGCCGTCTACGAGCCGCCCTACATGCCCGAGCCCGCCCTCGACGGCGCCCGCGCGTACACCGCCGCGCTCACGGCGGCGCTCGCCGCGGGCGACCGCGGCGCGGCCGTCGAGGCCTTCCTCCGCCGCGTCGGCACGCCGGAGGAGGCGATCGCCGGCATCCGTCGCTCGCCCGGCTGGGCCGGGATGGAGGCGCTGGCGCCGACGCTCGCCTACGACGACGCCGCGATGGGCGACAGCCGCGTGCCGGTGCTGGACGGGCTCGGGGCCGAGGTGCTGGCCCTCGCCGGCGGCGCCTCGCCCGGCTTCCTCCAGTACGGCGCCTGCGCGGTGGCGCAGGCGGCCGGCGGCCGGTTCGAGCTGCTCGAGGGGGAGGGCCACGGCCTCTCGCCCGCCGCCGCGGCGGCCGCGCTCACCGCCTTCGTCCGTTGACCCGCCACCGCCTCGCATACACGGCGCGCACCTGCCGCTTTCCGCCCTCGAACGGCCCGGATGAGGGCGCAAAGTGGCACGTGCGCGCTGGGCGCCGGGTCACCGGTTGACGGGCGGCAGCCGGTAGACGCGGGCCGCCGTGCGCCACAGCACGTCCTCGCGCTGCTCCGCGGGCAGGTCGGCGAGCGCGGTCCGCATCGCGTGCAGCACCCGGTCGTAGCCGCCCGCGGTCAGCGAGACCGGCCAGTCGCCGCCGTAGAGCAGCCGCGCGGATCCGAACGCGTCCAGCGCGGCCGCGGTCACGGCGCGCACGTCGTCGTCCCGCCATGCCGCGGGGTCGGTGCCGTCCGCATACAGGCCCGAGACCTTCGCCGCGATCGTCGGCACGGCGCCCGCCTCCCGGATCCAGCCGTCCCAGGCGCGTCGCAGGGCCGACGAGCGCCGGAAGCTCGGCTTGCCGAGGTGGTCGAGCACGAGCGGCAGGCCCGGGTGGCGGCGCGCGACCTCGAGCAGCCGGGGGAGCGCCGCCGCATCGCGCGTGACGAAGTCGAACGGGACGCCGCGCTCCTCGAGCAGGCCGAGCCCGCGGTCGAAGGCCTCCCGCAGCGCCCAGTCGGGGTCGCTGCGGTCGTGGATGAGGTTCCGGATGCCGACCACGCGGCCCGTGGCGAGCAGGTCGTCGAGCATCGGCGCCGCCTCGGCCGGCCGTTCGAGCGGCACCCACGCGACGACGCCCAGCACGCGGGGCTCGCGCGCCGCGAGCTCCAGCAGCGCCGCGGTGTCGCCGGCCTCGTCCGCCGCCTGGACGAGCACCACCCCGTCGACGCCGTGCCGGTCGAGGGCCGGCACCACCTCGTCGAAGGCCACCGTGCGATCGATGGGCGCGAGGTGCGGGCCGAGCCACGCGTAGTCCGCCCGCGTCCGGTCCCAGACGTGCAGGTGCGCGTCGATGATCACGGCGCCCTCCCTGTCCCGGCGCTCAGTGCTCCTGCTTGATGACGAAGTAGGAGCCGCGGATCGTGCCCGCGAGCTTCGACCGCTGCCGCGCGAACTTGAACGACGCGAGCTCCGGCGGGATCTCCATCCCGTCGGAGAGCTTGAACCCCACCGCCCGCTTGCCCGAGTCCGCGAGGGTGTACATCACGTTGATCGACAGGCCGTTCTCGTAGAACACGTACGCCATCCGGATGCCGTCGACCTCGAACTCCGTGGCCTCGAGCGGACGCGACGCGATCGTCAGGTCACGTTCCGAGCGGAGGATCCCGTGCACCCAGTCGATCGTCGCCCGCGCGTCGTCCGCGGGTTCGACCGTGAAGACGTGGTCGTACTTGTTCCGGAAGTAGCGGGCCTCGTTCGCCCGCAGGCCCGCGAGCGCGGGCGCGACCGGGGACGATTCGAGGCCCACGGTCTCGACCTCGGTGAAATCGACGGCGTAGGACATCCGGACGCTGCGCTCCTCTCGGTGACGGCCCCTCCATGGATCGACGGGACGTCGTCGGAGGCTACCGATCGGGCGTGGATCCGGGATACGGGCACGGGAACGCCCTCGAACTGGGGACGCGTTCCGCCGCACTTGTCCCCCGAATGTCCTCACCCTTGCCGACGCGGGGCGAAGGCCGCCCAGCCGATACTTGAGGAGCCCGCAGGACCCGAGCCCATTCGGATCCATCACCTGCCACGCCTCGAACCCTGAGGAGCCCACATGGTCGGATACACCGAGATGTCGCCCGCCGAGTACCGGCAGTGGCTCGCCGCGCTGGACGCCACGGACTCGACCCGCTCGCGCTGACCGCGCCGCTCCTGCCGGGGAGCGCCCTGCCGCTCGCCGCGTGCGCGAGCATCGGTGCATGGTGCAGAACTTCGAGATCCCGCTCTGGGCGGATCTCGCCGCCGTCGCGCTGGGCGGGATCCAGGGCGCGCTCTTCGCCTCCGGCTTCCGGGGACATCGCCGCCTCGACCTGCTCGGTGTCGTCGTCATCGGCACATTTGTGGGGAAAGGCGGCGTAATCATCCGCGACCTTAAGATGAACTTGCGGCCGGCGACGCTCGAGAGCGACTGGTACCTGCCCACCGCGGCCGGCGCCGCGCTGGTCGGGATGCTGATCGCCGGACCGCTGCAGCGCATCAACTCGGTGATCGTCGGGCTCGACGCGCTCGTGATCGGCCTGTTCGGCGCGTTCGGCACGAGCAAGGCGCTCGTGCTCGGGCTGCCGGTGGTGCCCGCGGTGTTCGTCGGGGTCTGCTCCGCGGTCGGCGGCGGCGTGCTGCGCGATGTGCTCGTCGGGCTCCCGGTCGCGGTGATGCACGTGGGGTCGCTCTACGCCGTCGCGGCGGCGGGCGGATGCACGGTGCTCGTGATCCTCCATGCGCTCGGGCTCGCGCTGCCGGCCGCCGCGATCGTCGGCGTCGTCGTCACCTGCGTGGTGCGGCTGCTCGCCGTGGTCTTCGACGTGTCGCTGCCAGAGCAGCGGAAGCTCCACCGCCGCCGCGTCGCGGTCGAGACGGGCGTCATCCCCATCGTCCCCACGGAGGAGTGACGCACGGCGACCCTACGACTTCAGGTTGCTCATCAGCGTGCTCTGCAGCGTGCTGAGCGCCCCCTTCGGCGTCTCCTTCAGCGAGATGACGTTCTGCCCGAAGGTGGTCATGGGCGTGGTGCTGTCGACCAGGGACACGTTCGCGAAGAGCGCCTGACCGCCGGGCGCGGCCCAGGTGCGGCAGATCGGCTGCCAGGCCTCGACGCACTTCACCGCGTTCGGGTCCTGCTTGAACTCGGGCGTCGCGGCGATCGACTTCAGCACCGGCAGGCCGATGCCGGTGTGCTTGGTCCAGAGGGGCGCCATGCTCTTGTAGTAGTAGGTGAGGAAGGCCTCGGCGCCCTTGAGGCTCGAGCTGTGCTTGTAGAGCATGATGTTGTTCGGGAAGAAGAGCGCCCCCTTCTTGCCCGACGCGCTCGTCAGCGGGTCGCCGACGACGACGTCGGTCGCCCACTTGCCGCCGAGGTTGGAGGCGAGGCCGGGGCCCTCGACCTGCATCCCGAACTTGCCGGCCTTCCACTGGTCCTGCGTGTTCTGGGTCGTGTACCCGGTGCTGCGCGGATCCGCGTACCCCTTGCGGATCAGCTCCTGCAGGAACGTGAGGGCCTCGATGTTCGCGGGCGTGACGAGGTTCGGCTTGTGCTGCTCGTCGAAGATGCCGCCACCGTTGTTGATCATCCAGCCGACGATGGCCTGGAACGCGTTGCCGCCTGCGCCGCCGCTCAGCCCGAGGCCGTAGACGCCGATCTTCTTCAGCGCGGCGCACGCGTCCTGGAAGGACTGCCAGTCGGTCGGTGGCTGCACACCCGCCTTCTGCAGCAGCGACTTGCTGTACCAGTTGATCCGCATGTCGATGTTGTAGGGGATCGCGACCGTGCCCTGCTCGGTCTTCATCGCGTCGAGCGTGCCCGGCAGGAAGTCGTCGTAGAGGCCGTTGCTCTTCCACGAGTCGAGGAGGTCGTCGGCGTAGGCGATCGCGCCCTGCTTCGCGAACTGGAACGCCTGGGTGCCGCCGCCGCTGCTGACCGCGGGGTTCGTGTGCGAGGCGAGCGACGTCGAGAACTTCGCGACGAAGTTGGACCACGCGATCGCCTGGTACTTCACCGCCGGGAGGCCCTGCTTCGGCTTGTACGCCTGCGTGATCCGCTGGTCGAGCGGGTTGAAGCTCGTGCCGCCCCACGGCATGTTCCAGAACTGGATGGTGGAGGCGGACCCGCTGGCGGATGAGGAGCAGGCGGCGAGGCCGAGCGCGGCCAGGGTGCCGCCGGTGGCCGCGAGGAAGGTCCTGCGGGAGACGGGCGTGGTTCGGGTCGGCATCGGCGGATCCCCTCCCGACGGCAGCTCTGCCGTCGACTCCTGATCGGGAAGCAGTAGTTGCGCAATCCGCTGGCGCAGCCTCCCCCGGTGCTTGCGAGTGTCACACGGCATCTTCCGTGATGCAAGGAGCACACGCTGGCAATCTGTTGCGCAACTTCCGCCGGGGCCCTAGGGTGACGGCGTGTCAGGGGCGGTGCCGGAGCGGGGGCGGAGGGTGACCCTGTCGGACGTCGCCGGCCGGGCCGGCACCACGGTCCCGACGGTGTCCAAGGTGCTGCGTGGCGGGACGGACGTCTCCCTCGCGACCCGGACCGCGGTGCTCGCCGCGGTCGAGGCCGCCGGCTACGTGCCCCGGACGGGCGTCCGTCCGCGGACGGCCGAACCCGCGCTGCTCGACTTCGTGCGGAGCGACGTCCACGGGAGCTGGGCGAACCAGGCCCTCACCGGGGTCGAGGAGGCCGCGACGCGGGCCGGCTACGACGTGGTGCTCACGATCGCGCGGCGGGACGGGCAGTGGGTGCAGCGTCTGCTCCGGCGGCGGTCCGCCGGCGCGGTCGTCGCGCTGGTGGACCCGACGCCCGCACAGCTCGCCGCGCTGCGCGCCGGCGGCGTGCCGGTGGTGCTGATCGACCCGATGAGCCGGCCGCCCGCTTCGGTGCCGAGCGTCGGTGTGACCAACTGGGAGGGCGGCCGCACCGCCGCCGAGCACCTGCGCTCCCTGGGCCACCTGCGGTTCGCGGCGATCGGTGGGGACCCCTCCCACCTCTACAGCCGGGCCCGGCTCGACGGCTTCCGCTCGGGCGTCGCCGTCGGCGGCGCCGATCCGGTCCTCGTGGCGCACGGCGGCTGGCGGCGGGAGCCCGCCGCGGCCGTCGCGCTCGACCTGCTGCAGGGCCCCGAGCGGCCCACCGCCGTCTTCGCCTGCTCCGACCTGATGGCGATGGGCGTCTACGACGCGGCGAGGCGGCTCGGTCTGCGCGTCCCGGGCGATCTCAGCGTCGTCGGCTTCGACGACATCCCCGAGGCGGAGTGGGCGTCGCCGCCCCTCACCACCGTGCGTCAGCCGATCGCGGAGCTCGGCGCGGCGGCGGTGCGGATGCTCCTGCGCACCCGCACGGAGCCGACCGAGGACGCGCCGAAGGTGGAGCTCGGCACACGGCTCGTCGTCCGCGCCTCCACGGCGCCTCCCGCCGCCGGGTCCTGAGGGGCCCGGGTCAGGAGCCGCGGAGCAGCGACAGCGCGTCGGCCGAGATGCGGCGCTTCGTCTCGCCGAGCGCCGGACCGGCCTTCCCCGCGTGCAGCCGCGCGAGCGACAGGGCGCGATCCCGGACCTAGTGCTCCGCCACAGCCTCCTCGACGACGCCCGCGTGGGCGGCGTCGGTGCCGCCGTACCGCCTGCTGGTCACCATCGCCTCGTTGGCGACCTGCGGCGCGAGCCGGCCGCGGATCAGCGCGGCCATGCCGGGGGTGAACGACAGGCCCAGGTCGGTCTCCGGCAGGCACCAGAAGCCGCGGTCCGCGCGCATGACGCGCAGGTCGTGCGTGAGGGCCAGCATCGCGCCGCCGCCGAAGGCGTGACCCTGCACCGCCGCGACGGTGATCATCGGCAGCGCGAGCACGCGGGCGAGGAGCCGCTCGACGCGCCGGAGGTAGGCGGCGTCCGCGAGCAGCTCGACCACCAGGCCGTTCGAGAAGAACCGGCCCGTCGCGAGCGTCACGAGCGCCCGTGGTCCGGTGACCCGCTCGGCCTCCTCGAGGTGCTGCTCGACCTCCTCCATCCACTCGAGGCCGAAGCGGTTCTCCCCGTTCCCGAGGTCGAGCAGGAGGAGGTCGTCGTCGCGCGTGAGGGTCGGCACGCCCCCAGCGTGCCGCAGACGGCGTCCGGAACGCGCAATCCGACGGAGCGTTTGCCTCCCCACGATGGCACGACGGCGCGGAGCAGGAGCAGGCTCGCGTCCACCCGTTCGAATCGAGGTCGCGATGAAGCGCTCCGCTCTCCTGCTCGCCCCGCTGCTGGCCCTCGCGGGGGTCGTCGGCGCCGCCACACCCGCGGCCGCAGCGCCCCACGTCGTCGTGGTCGCGCCGAGCGGTTCGGACCGCGGCTCGGGATCGGTGGCGCACCCCCTGCGCACGATCGACGCGGCGATCCACCGCCTCGCCGACGGCGGCGTCGTCGAGCTGCGGGGTGGTGCCTACCACCAGCGGGTCACGCTCGACCACGTCGAGGGCGTCACGATCGAGCCCTACCGGCACGAGCGGGTGCTGCTCTCGGGAGCCGGCCTGACCCCGCCGCACGGCCGGAGCGCGATGGTGACGATCGTCGACAGCCGCCGGGTCACCGTCCGCGACCTCGACATCACCGGGTACACGACGAGCGACATCGCCGCGATGCCGATCGGGGTCTACATCCACGGCTGGGACGACCAGGTGCGCATCCTCGGCCTCCACGTCCACGACCAGGGCAACGACAACGGCACCCTCGGCAGCTTCGACATCAACGCGCACGGCATCGCGGCATACGGCGACGACGTGCGCCGGCCGATCACCCGGCTCACGATCTCCGGCAACACGCTCGACCACCTCCGGCTGGGCGCCAGCGAGACCGTCGTCGTGAACGGCAACGTCGACCACTGGGCTATCACGGGCAACCGGATCCACGACGACGACAACATCGGCATCGACGCGATCGGCTTCGAGCCGACGATCGGCGGCGCCGCCCGCTACACGGACGTGAACCGCGCGCGGAACGGGCTCATCTCCGGCAACACGGTCAGCCGCATCCGCTCGCAGGGCAACCCGGCCTACTGGGAGGACGGCAGCTGGTGCGACTGCGCCGACGGCATCTACGTCGACGGCGGCACCCGCATCCGCATCACCGGCAACCGGGTGGACGGCAACGACATCGGCATCGAGGTGGCGGCGGAGAACGCCAGGGGGAACGCGAGCCACGTCACCGTGGACCACAACGTGGTCACGGGCAGCCTCTTCACCGGCATCACGACGGGCGGCTACTGCGACGGCGGCCAGGACTGCGGCGGCGTGCGGACGGGGTCGTCCTACGACAACGTGTTCGCGTTCAACCGGCTGAGCGGCAACAACGTGCTGAACGACGGCTCGCCCGAGCTGCTCGTGCAGTACTTCGCCCACGACGACCGGTTCCTGCACAACGACATCACGGCCACGAACGACGACCACGTCGTCTACGGCACGGTCGACCGGGCGAACGACGGCGCCGGCGACGTGAGCGACCACAACACGTTCCGGGTCGCCGGGGGCAGCGCGGCGAGCGCGGTGTTCGGGTGGCGCGGCACGACCTACACGGGGTTCGCCGCCTACCGCGCGGCCACGCATCAGGACCGGCACTCCACGTTCCGCTGACCGGCCCCGAGCCCCTCCGGAGGGCGCCTGCGTACGATCGCGAGAGCGACCGACCCGGAGAGAGGACTCCCGATGCCGACCACCGCCCTGCTCGACCTGCACGTCCGCTCCGATCGTGCCTAGGACGCCCCCGCGGCGATCGAGGCGATCCTCCGCGACACCCGCGCGTTCGACGGCTGCCTCGGCGTCGAGGTGCTGGTCGACGTGGCGGACGCCGCGCACGTGATGATCGTCGAGCACTGGGCGTCGCTCGAGCACGACGACGCCTACCGCACCTGGCGGGCGACGCCGGAGGGCGCCTCGGGCATGGGCGAGCTGGTCGCGACGCCCCCGGTGCTCACCCGGTACACGACGCGCACGACGCTCTGAGGTCGTCCTCGGGGGAACGGGCGCGGCGCGGTGCGCCCCCATCCAGGTGCCGGCATCGCCCCATCGTCGGGGCCGAGTGCCAGGATGCGGCCATGCGCATGCTGCTCACGTCCGGCGGGATCCGACCGGGCCCCGTCCAGGACGCCGTCGTCGAGCTCCTCGGCAAGCCGCTGTCCCAGTCCCGGGTCGCGTTCGTGATCGACGCGATCCTCCCGTTCGCGGGCGACAGCTCGAAGCTGATCGAGCACCTCGTGCAGCACCACGACCTCGGCTGGGCGGAGTTCGACGTCGTCTCCCTGCTCGGCGGCCCGCCCTCGGTGGTCGAGGAGCGGCTGCGCTCCGCCGACGTCGTCTTCGGCTACGGCGGCAGCAACCACTGGCTCGCGCACGCCTGGCGCGCCTCCGGTCTCGCCCCCGTGCTGCGCCAGGTGCTCGACGAGCAGGTCTACGTGGGGTTCAGCGCCGGGTCGATGATCTTCTCCCGCCTGCAGGCGGCCGCCGTGGACGCGTTCGACGACCACGAGGAGGTGGCGATGCTCCGGCTCGACGACGTGGCTCCTGCCGTCCCGCTGTTCGACTGGTTCCCGCTCTGCCACCTCGGTGCCGCGTTCCTCGGGCCGAACGCGGAGGAGGAGGCCGCCCGCGGCGCCGCCACGCTCGGTGCGCCGGTCTGGTTCCTGGACGACGAGTCGGCGCTGCGCATCCGGGACCCGGAGCAGGAGCCCGAGGTCGTCTCCGGCGGCCACTGGCTCCGCTTCGACGGATCCGGTCGCCTCGCCGCCTCGCGCTAGGCGAGCGGCCCGCGATCGCTGTACCGCGAGTAGGGGATCGTGCCGGGATGCGGCCCGATCGGCCGGTGGGGCCTCCACCCGGCACGAATGCCTACGGCCGGTCCGTGAACCGTCTTCGTGACGCCGGCTGCCGCGCGAGGCTGCCGGGCCCGGCTCAGGCCTGCGGGATCCAGATCCGCATCGGCCCCACACCGCGGTTCGCCCATTCGAAGTAGGGGATCGCCGTCACGCTCACCTCACGATCCGCCGCGCCGTCCCGCCCGAGCTGGCGCGCCCGGAAGCGGAGGCTCACATCCCCGTCCACCAGGCCGGGGCCGGGCACCTCCTCGAAGTCGGGTGTCGCGGGGATCCGCAGGTCGTCCAGCACGACGCCGTCGGCCTGGTCCGCCTGCTCCAGCGCGTAGACCAGCGGGCCGCGCTCGATCGCCACGGACCCGCGGACCGCGTCGACCCGCTCATCGGGCCGCGTCAGCCGCACGGCCATCGGAAGGCGCACGTCGACGCGGTCGCCCGCGTGCAGGTCGTGCTGCACCACGGCGTAGGCGCCGGGCTCGGCCGGCTGCCCGTCGACCGTCGCGCCGGCCGCCCAGGCGGGGATGCGGAGGGCGAGCGTCGCCCCCTCGCGCGCCTCGGTCACCGTGATCAGGGCTGTGCCCTCGAAGGGGTAGGCGGTCCGGACCTCGATCGTGATCCCGCCGCCGGAGTAGCTCCCGGTGGCGTACTGGTGGAGCTGGAGCCCGCCCGAGGTCTCCGTCGCCGCGTATCCGGCCACGCTCGCCACGGTCCGCATCACGTTCGGCGGGCAGCACGCGACGTCGAACCAGGGGCGCCGCCCGTTCGCGGCGCTCCGCTCGGTGTCGGGATCCGCGTCGGCCCGGAGGTGCAGCGTGTTCACGTAGAAGAACTCGGCACCGCCGAGGGAGACGCCGGGCAGCATCGCGTTCATGAGCAGCCGCTCTATCTGTTCGGCGTAGTGCTCCTCACCCGTGGCGAGCAGCATCCGCCACGCCCACTGGGCCGCGCCGATGGCCGCGCAGGTCTCCGCGTAGGCGCGGTCCGGCGGCAGCTCGTACGGGTCTCCGAAGGCCTCGCCCTCCCATCGGGCGCCGAGACCTCCGGTCACGTACTGCTTCGACGACGCCATCCCCGCGAACTGACGGCCGAGCGCGCCCAGCAGATCCCGGTCGGCGGTCTCCGCTGCCACGTCCGCGGCGCCGGCGGCGAGGTAGACGGCGCGGACGGCATGGCCCTCGGGGCTCACCGTCTCTCGAACGGGCACCCGATCCGAGAAGTAGGTGAGGTCCAGACGCGGGTCCTGCTCGTGCAGCAGCCCGCGTCCCCGTTCCTCGACGAAGCGGGCCGCGAGCTCGAGGTACTCGCGTCGCCCGGTCTCGCGGTACAGCTCGACCAGGCCCATCTCGACGACGGGGTGCCCTTCGACGTAGGGGCGCCCGGTGGGCCCGAACTCGCGGACGAGGTGGTCGGCCAGCTTCACGGCGACGTCGAGCAGCTCGGTGCGGCCCGTCGCCCGGTGCTGGGCGACCGCGGCCTGGAACAGGTGCCCCGCGCAGTACAGCTCGTGGTCGTGGGCGGGATCGCCGTAGCGCCGGCCGCGGCGCAGCTGGACGACCGTGTCGAGGTATCCGTCGGGCTGCTGGGCCGCCGCGACGAGCCGGCTGATCTCGAGCTGGTCGCGCAGCAGCTGCTCGTCGGGCTCGCGGCCGTACTCCCACGCGGCCGCCTCGAGCCACTTGTAGACGTCCGAGTCGGCGAAGATCGGGCCGCGGGCCTCTCCGGAGCCGGTGGCCGCGACGCGGAAGTTCTCGAGCACACCGGATTCGTGCAGCTGCTTCAGGCCGTCCGGGATGGACGTCGCGCGGTTCACCGCCTGCCGGTCGGACCAGAACCCGCCGGTGATGCGGGCGCGGTCGAGGTCGAGCGGATGCAGGGCGAGATCGGCGTCGGCGGTGACGGCGGTCGGGTGGCGGAGGCCGGAGGCGGGGGGCATGTGAGCGCTCACTTCGTTGTGGAGGACGGACGTGCGGAAGTCGGTGCGAGGCGTGGGTCAGCCGATGAGCCGATCGAGGGGTGGACGGTCCCGCGGTGCGGAGGTGACGGAGCCGCCCTGCTGGAGCGTGCACGGCACGAGCAGCTGGGTGGCGGGCCCGGTGCGTCCCTCGAGCCGCCCGATCAGCGCTTCGGCCGCGCGGGCGCCGAGCTCGGGGCCCGGCGCGATGTACCGCGTGAGCGGAGGGTCGAGCAGTGGGGCGATCGCGGAGGTCGCGACGAGGGCGAGGATGGAGAGGTCCTCCGGCACCCCGAGGCCACGGTGGCGCAGCTGCGACATGAGGTGGGCGACGGCCCGGTCGTGCATGCTCACGAGCGCGGTCGTGCTCGGCGCCTCACGTGCGATTCGGTCGAGCAGGTGCTGCTCCCCGGATCCCGCGTCCGCGCGGAAGACCGCGCCCTGCAGCCCCAGCTCCCCGACGACCTCGTGGAAGGTCTGCTCCACGCGGACCGGGGGTGCGTAGCCGTCGAGCGCGGTGCCGCTCAGGTCCTCGAGCACGAGCGCGAGGTGCCGGTGCCCGTGCCCAGCGAGCGTCTCGACCGCGTCGCGGGTGGTGCGCTCGAAGTCGATGTCCACGAAGTCGATGCCCGTCGTGTCACGGGTGCGTCCGATCAGCGCGAACGGCGCACCGCCGGCCTGGAGCCGTGTGACCCGCTCGTCGTCGAGCTTCACCTCGAGCAGGAGCACGCCGTCGGCGATGCCCGCCTCGATGACGGAGGTGACCTCGAGCGCGGCGTCGGCGTCGTGCTTCGGCCAGAGCACGAGGTTGTAGCCGAGCTCGGCTGCCGCGATCGTCGCCGCCTCGACGAAGGAGCTCAGGTCGTGCTCGATCAGCGGGAACATCAGGCACAGGATGCGCGATCGGCGGCTCGCGAGCGCCCGCGCCAGCGCGTTCCGCCGATAGCCGAGGTCCTCGATCGCCTGCAGGACCCGCATGCGCGTCTCCGGCGCCACCGGCTTGGAGTTGTTCACGACGAACGACACGGTGGTGATCGACACGCTCGCGCGGTCGGCGACCTCCTGCATCGTGACCACGCCTTCACCGCCTTCGTCTCGGGGCGCTGAGCAGGAGTATGACACCTCGGGCGGCTCGCCAGGAAAAGCGCTTGACCGCGGCGCCGTGCGCCGCCTACAGTCCCCGTCAACGACCTGCCGAAGCTTCACCGTTGAACTTCGGTCTTCCTTTTCGGCGCGCGGTAAAGCGCTTTACCGGGGAGGGGGGACAACGCTGTGCCGAGCGAAGGAGCTTGCTGATGAAGAAGTCGAGGATCGTCGCCGCCCTGGCAGGGGCTGCCCTGGCGTCACTGACGCTGGCGGGGTGCTCGGGAGGTTCCGGTTCCGGCTCAGGGGGATCGAAGACCCTCACCATCGAGGACTACTACCAAGCGCCGTACAACCCGATCTACCAGAAGTGCGCCAAGCAGGTCGGCGCGAAGGTCACGATCAACCACGTCGCGGGCGCCGGCCTCATCGCGAAGGTCCTCCAGCAGGCGTCGTCCCGGACCCTGCCGGACGTGCTCATGCTCGACAACCCGGACATCCAGCAGATCGCGGCCTCGGGCGCGCTCTCCCCGTTGAACGACTACGGCTTGAGCGGCAAGGGGGACGTCCCCGCGGTGACCGCGGCCGGTACGTACAAGGGCAAGCTGTACGGCCTCGAGCCGGTCACCAACTCGATCGCGCTGTACTACAACGTCAAGCTGCTGAAGGCTGCGGGCGTCACGCCGCCCAAGACCTGGGACGAGCTGCGCGCGGCCGCCAAGAAGCTGACCAAGGGCAAGACCTACGGCTTCGCGATGAGCAACATCAACACGTACGAGGGGACGTGGCAGTTCCTGCCCTTCTTCTGGTCCAACGGCGGCGACGAGAAGAACATCGCCACGCCCCAGGCGGCGCAGGCGCTGCAGTTCGACCTCGACCTGCAGAACGACGGATCGATGTCGAAGAGCTCGATCAACTGGGCGCAGGCCGACGTGAACAACCAGTTCATCGCCGGCAAGGCCGCGATGATGATCAACGGTCCCTGGCAGCTGCCGGCGCTCAAGGCGGCGAAGGGCCTCGAGTTCGCCAGCGTGCCGATCCCGACCCGGACGGGCGACGCTCCCGTCGCGCCGCTCGGCGGTGAGGGGTTCACCGTGCCCATGACGAAGAGCAAGGACACGATGGCCCTCGCGGGCAAGTTCGTCGGGTGCCTGAACACCCCGAGCATGCAGACCTACATCGCCGGGGTCACGGGCAACGTGCCGACCAACGAGACGGCCGCGGACTCCTGGGCGACGTCGCATCCCGAGGTGGCGGCCTTCGTCACGACCACCAAGACGGCGCGCGCCCGCACCGGCGAGCTCGGCCCCGACTGGCCGAAGGCCGCGACCAAGATCTACACGGCCGTCCAGCTGGCCCTGACCGGCAAGGCGTCGCCCATGGCGGCACTGCAGCAGGCCCAGTCCCAGTCCCAGTGAGCCCCAGGCGGGGGCGGCATCGTCCGCTCCCCGCCCCTGCCCTCAGGAGGGAGATCGATGAGCGTGTCGGTCGAGACGGCGGCGGTCGGTCGGACCGCGACCGTGGTCGCAGGACATCCGGGGAGGCCGAAGGCCCGGGTGGTCAAGGCGGTGTCGGGGTGGCTGTTCATCGCACCGGCGGTCGTCTACGTCGCCGTGTTCTTCGGGTATCCGGTCGTGAAGAACATCGTGATGTCCTTCCAGGACTACTCGACGCGGACCTTCTTCACGGGGGAGGCCCCGTGGGTCGGCTTCGCGAACTACGCGACGACCTTCGGGAGCAGCCTGTTCGCGACGACGATCGTCAACACGGCGCTGTTCACGGTCGGCTCGATCGTCGCGCAGTTCGCGATCGGGCTCGGGCTCGCGCTGTTCTTCCGCAGGCACTTCCCGCTGAGCGGATTCCTGCGGGGGCTGCTGCTGCTGCCCTGGCTGCTGCCGCTCATCGCCTCGAGCGCGGTGTGGAAGTGGATCCTCGACCAGGACAGCGGTGCGCTGAACCAGTTCCTCGGGGTGTTCGGAGCCCCGCCGGTGCCGTGGCTCGTGAGCCCGAACCTCGCCCTCGTCGCGGTGATCGGGGTGAACATCTGGCTCGGCATCCCGTTCAACACGACCATCCTCTACAGCGGCCTGCAGAGCGTGCCGCAGGAGCTGTACGAGGCGGCGTCCCTCGACGGGGCCGTCGGCGCCCGCGCGTTCCGCTACATCACGTGGCCGAGCATCCGCTCGGTGGTCAGCGTCGTGATCGTGCTCGGCGTGGTCTACACGCTGAAGGTCGTGGACATCATCCTCGGCCTCACCGGAGGCGGCCCCGCGAACTCGACGCAGACCCTCGCCACGAACGCGTACCACCAGTCCTTCGTGAACTTCCAGTTCGGTGAAGGGGCCGCCGTCAGCAACGTGCTGATCGTCGTGTCGTTCGTCTTCGCCGTCGTCTACATCTCGATCTCACGGAAAGCGGTCGACGAATGACCACCGCCATCGAGGCTGCGCCCGCCCGGGTGGCACTGCCGCGCCGGCCCAGGAGCCGGGCCGGATCGCTCGCGATGAGCGCGCTCGGCGTGCTCTTCCTCGCGGTGATGATCTTCCCGGTCTACTGGATGGTCAACAGCAGCCTGCAGGCGAACGCCGGTGCGGCGACGACCACCTGGTTCCCCTTCCAGCCCACCTTCGAGGGCTACGTCGCCGCGATCCAGCAGCAGGGGCAGAACTTCCTCTCGAGCATGGTGATCTCGCTCGGCACGGTGGTCGTCACCCTGCTGTTCGCGACGCCGGCCGC
>JBQCCU010000035.1:0-2557 GCA_051961935.1 Amnibacterium sp.
CACCTCGACGCCCTCGGCGCGAAGCTCACCGTGCTGACCGACGAGCAGGCCGCCTACCTGGGCGTCGATCCGGCCGGCCCCTTCAAGGCGGACAGCTACCGCTACTGACCCCGAGCGTGAGTCGCGCGGCCGGTCATGAGCCGGACGAGCCGGTCATCGACGGCCCGGCGCCCGGCCCCAGGCCGCCCTGGGACGCGCTGGTCCCGGATCCGCCGGTACCGGATCCGCTCTGCGGCGCGACGTTCGTGGTCCCGCCGCCGTCGTCCGACCCACCGCCGTCGTCCCCGCCGAGCTGGAGCAGGCCGTCATCCGACCCTCCGCCGTCGCTCGCCGACGGGGCGGCCTGACCGGCGCCGCCCGACGCGGAGCCGGTCGCCGCCGCCTTGTTCGCCTCGATGAGGTGGTAGGTGCCGAATCCGACGACGCCCGTGAGGGCGATGCCCGCGGCCGACAGCAGTCCCGTCCAGCGCTGTGCCGCGCGCCGGCCCGCCTCCCGAGTGCTCATGATGACCTCCAGGCCCCGAGTATCGGGAGCGCGGAGATGAGGCCGCTATGGGCCGGGGAAGAAGCAGCCGGGACTTCGGGTGGAGAACGCCTGTGGAGGAGTCAGCGGTCCGGGAACCCGTGGGGGTTCACCTCGAGCACCTGCTCGAGCTCCTGGAAGCGGTCCCGCTCGAGCATGAGCGCGGCGAGCTCCCGATCCCGCCGGATGGCCGCGACGGCGGCGAGCAGCAGCTCGGGGTCCGCCTCGATCGCCGGCGCGACGAAGGGCGAGGCCTCGGCCGCCAGCTCGGCCGCCAGCCGCGCACGGCTCGTGGGCGTCATCCGGGGCGCCTGCACGAGGAACGCGGCGATGCGTCGCGCGAGCGGATCCGGCATCCGCGCCACGTCCGCGATGGTCGCCCACTCGGTGAGCTGCGCGGGCACGCCGAGCGTGTTCACCGGCGCCCTCGGCACCCGCTCGTGCTGGCTCACCGTGCCGGCGAGCAGATCGCCGAGCCGCTTCGCGCGCCGGTTCAGCAGGCCGACGACCGCCGCGATGCTGCCGCACGTGAACACGAGCTCCACGACGCCGGTGAGGGAGCGGATGAACGCGTGCCGGAACCCGATCGAGCCGCCGTCGTCGCGCACGATCCGCGCCCCGACGGCCAGCTTGCCGAGCGACCGGCCCCGCGTCGCGGTCTCGAGCACGGCGGGCGCGACGATGAAGGAGGCGACGAGGTCGACCACGACGAGGGCGGTGCCGATCGCGCTGTCCGCGCGGGTCGCATCCGTGAGCAGGCCGATGCCCCAGAGCAGCGCGAGGAAGAGGACGAGCTCGGAGAGCACGTCGATGATCGCGCCCGCGGCCCGGAGCACCCAGCTCGTGGAGCGCACCTCGAGCGAGACGGCCTCGCCGGTGACGATCCCGAGGTCGTCGGGGGAGGTGGTCGGCATCCGGGCCCTTCTCGTCGGGGGTGTCCAGCCTGCCGCTCGCAGCCGCGCCTGTCGAGGCGGCCCGCGCTCCGCCGCCGACGCTCTACCCGTGGACCTCGACGCGTTGCGCGCCGCCCGCGAGGGCGAGTGGCAGCGCCTCGACGCGCTCGCGGCCGGGCGGCTGGACGGGCGGGGGAGCGACGAGCTCATCCGCCGCTACCAGGACGCCGCGGCCGACCTCTCCGCCGTCACGACGACGGCCGGGGCGGTGCCGCTCGCCGACCGGCTGTCCGTGTCGCTGTCCCGGGCCCGGATGCGGTTCACCGGCACCGGCGCGAACCTGCTGAGCCAGCTCCCGCGCTTCTTCGTCCTCCAGCTGCCGGCGGCGTTCTACCGGCTCCGCTGGTGGACGCTCGCGGTCGCCGTCGTCTCCGCGCTCGTCGCCGTCGCGTACGGCACGTGGGCGGCGAACTCTCCGCAGGTGATCGCGAGCTTCGGCGACAACGCGCAGCTCAAGCAGCTCGTGAACCACGACTTCGTCAGCTACTACAGCGAGAACCCGGCGGCCTCGTTCACGAGCCAGGTGTGGACGAACAACGCCTTCATCGCCGCGCAGTGCGTCGCGTTCGGGATCCTCGGCGTCTACGTGCCGTACATCCTGCTGCAGAACGCGCAGAACGTCGGGCTGACCGGAGGGGTGCTCATCCACTACGGGCGCGCCGACACCTTCTTCCTCTACATCGCGCCGCACGGCCTGCTGGAGCTGACGAGCATCTTCGTCGCCGGTGCCGCCGGGATGCGGATCTTCTGGAGCTGGATCGCGCCCGGCGCCCGCACCCGCGGCCAGGCGCTCGCCGAGGACGGCCGCGCCCTCTTCACGGTGGCGCTCGGGCTCACGCTGTCGCTGTTCGTGTCCGGCTGCATCGAGGGCTTCGTCACCCCGTCGCCGCTGCCGTGGCCGGTGAAGATCGGGATCGGGGCGCTCGCACTCGCCGCGTTCCTCTTCTACATGCTCGTCGTCGGCCGCCGCGCCGCCCGGGCGGGCGAGACGGGCGACCTCGACGAGTTCGCGGCGGGCGCGCGGAGCATCGCGGCCGACTAGCGCCCTCTTGTACGGGTTCGGGACGCTTGCACGCGCTCG
>JBQCCU010000036.1:0-4128 GCA_051961935.1 Amnibacterium sp.
ATCTTCGGATCCGTGAACCAGCCGGGCTGCGGCAGGTGCAGGAAGCCGAGCACCGCGTTCACCATGCCGTGGAAGGGGTCGAGCAGATTCTTGAAGACGATGCCGACCCCGATGGTCGAGACCAGCACCGGGAAGAAGATGACCGCCCGCAGGTAGCCGCGGGCGATGACCGGCCCCGTGAGCAGCAGGGCGAGGAGGAAGCCGAGCACCACCTTCGCGGCGCTCGTGGCGAACCCGTACTCGAAGGTGTGGATGAACCCGTTGATGAGCTGCGGGTCCTGGAAGAACTCGACGAAGTTGTCGAAGCCGATGAACGTGTTGTCGAACAAGGTCCAGCGGGTGAGGGAGAAGTAGAAGGACGCGAACGTGGGGACGGCGAAGAACACCACGTAGAGCGCGATCGCCGGGACGTAGAACCACGACGGATAGAAGGACTTCATCTTGCGGCGGGCCGGAGCGCCGCCGTTCCTGGTGAGGGCGTCCGCGGGCTTCAGCGCGGTCGTCGTGGTGGCGGTCGTCATGTCGCACTCCTCGTCGAGCGGTTCCGCATCAGTGTGTCGCCGGAAGGCGGCCGGGGTCGGCGGCGGGCGTCCACCGCCGGCCCCGGCCGGTCCTCACGGGCCTGGCCGGACGGGGCCGATCAGCCCCAGGCCTTGAGCCCCAGCTGCTGGGCCTGCTTCTTCACGTCGTCGTCGTAGAGCTTCGCGCCCTGCGCCGCGGAGGAGATGCCCGAGCCGACCTGGATGAGGATCTTCTCGAGGTTCGGCCCCTTGATCGGCGAGAGGAACTCGAGCGCGACGCCCGACTTGCCCTGGTCGATGTACTTCTGCGTGTCCGCGACGAGGGCGGGGGCGCTCGAGGGCACCTTGCACTGGCTGATCGCGTAGGGCCCCGACGGCAGGCCCGTCTTGTTCTGGATGTCGCAGCCCGCCGGGGAGTTCAGCCACGCGACGAACTTCTTGGCCGCGACGAGCTTCTGGCCGGTCGTGGTCTTGGGGATGTACGCGCCGCCCGGCTCCCACATCGTGAGGCGCGTGTCGGACGCGTTCCTCGCCGGGATCGGGAAGACGCCGATGTCGTTCACCTTCGAGGGATCGCTCTGCAGCACGTTGCCGATCGTCACCGCGATCATCGGGTACTGCGCGGCCTTGCCCTCCGCGAGCTCCTTGAGCCCGTTCACGTTCGTGAGGGAGGCGAAGTCCTTGTTCATGAGGCCGAGCTGGTGGACCTCCGCGGTGTCCTGGAAGCCCTCGAAGGCCGGCTGCTTCGCGTACTTCGCGTTCGGGTCGTTGTCCGTGTACTTCTTCGCCCACTGCGGATCCTGCGCGGTGATGTTCGCGAAGGTCCCGAGGACGAAGAGCTGGCTCGTCCAGGTGTCGCCGTACGTCTGGAGGACCGGGATGATGCCGGCGGCCTTGATCTTCTTGCTGTTCGCGATGAACTGGTCCCAGCTCGTCGGGATCGAGAGCCCGAGCTTCGCGTAGACCTTCTTGTTGTACATGATGCCGCCGGCGAAGCTCGTGCCCGTCGGAGCGCCGTACACGCCCTTGCTCGTGCTCACCGTGGTCTTGAAGTCGTTGGTGATGTTCTTCACCCAGGGCTCGTTGGTGAGCGGCTGCAGCGTCTGGTCGGGGTGCAGGGCCTGGAACAGCGAGCCCGAGTTGTAGAGGAAGACGTCGTCCATCTCGCCGGTGGACAGCCGCGTCTTGATCAGGTTGTCGCCGTCCGTGCCGCCGGGCCGGGTGTCGACGGTGACCGTCACCTTCGGCTCCGCCTTGTGGAAGCCGGCGGCGTAGGCCTTCGCGGTCGCGATGGACACGGGGTCGTTGCCGCCCGCGAGCAGCTTGATGGTGACGTTCCCCGTCAGCTTGCTCGAGCTGGTGTCGCTCGTGTTGCCGCCGCCACCGCCACCGGACGAGCCGCCGAGGCCCCCGGAGCATCCGGTGAGCGCGCCGACGAGCAGGGCGGTGCCGGTGACGGCCGCCGCAGCTCGCGCCGCGAGGGTGCGAGAGATCATCCTTACCTCCTTGTAAGAGCGCCGGGCCGACGCCCGCGTGGCGTTGAAACGCTTCAAGCGAGAGTACGGTTTCGGGCGGGCGAGTCAACGAGGCGTTGGTAACGATCGGATAACGGCGGGCTCGCCACGCGGAGGACGAGGAGGTCCGGCACATGCAGCACCACGACGAGGCCGTCGCCCGGTACGTCAAGCGGACGGCGGGACGGGACGGAACCGTCGCGATCGCCCTGACCGGCTCGCTCGCGCGAGGCGAGGAGCGCCACGACTCGGACGTCGATCTGCTGCTCGTCGTCGACGAGGCGACCTGGTCGGCCGCCGTCGCGAACGAGCGCGTCATGTGGACGGAGACCGACGGGATCGCCTACCCGGGCGGCTACTACGACGTGAAGCTCGCGACCGCCGACCTGCTCGACGCCGTGGCCGAGCGCGGCGACGACCCGGTCCGGGACAGCCTCGCGACGGCGAAACCCCTGTTCAGCCATTCATTCGATCTGGCCGGCGCGATCCGCAGGGCCGGCGAGCGGTCGGAGGCGCAGTGGCGGGACCTCACCGCGTCGTTCGTCGCACAGGCACGGCTGCACGGCGGCTACTTCCTCGACGCGGGCCTCGACCACGCCGATCCGCTCCTCACCGCCCACGCCGCGGTGCACCTCGCGACCTCCGCGAGCCGGGCCGTGCTCGCCCGCCGGCACGTCCGGTTCCCGGGTCCGAAGCAGCTCGGGGCGGCGCTGCGCCGGCTCCCCGGCGCCCCGGCCGGGTTCGCCGACGCGGTCGACGCGGTCGTCCGGACGCCGTCCAGGGGATCCGCCGACGCCCTGCTCGCCCTGCTGGAGGCGGCCGTGGGGCCGGTCCTGGCGGAGGACCGCACGCTCTCGCGCTTCGTCCGCGACAACGAGCTCGCCTGGTTCACGGGCGTCCCGGCGCCCGAATACCGCTGAAGCGCTTCACGCTTGACCGGTCGACGGTGCACTTCTAGCCTCCTCGGCAGCGGGTCTGAAACGATCAAAGCGCCCGGCTCGACGACGAGCCCGGCCGAAGGAGGAGCACGGGTGGAACGCGTCTGCTACCAGCTGCAGGTGAAGCCCGAGCGACTCGACGAGTACGTCGAGCGGCACCGGGCGGTGTGGCCGAAGGTGCTCCGGGCGCTCGAGCGGGCCGGCCGGCGGAACTACTCGATCTTCGTACGGGAGGACGGCCTGCTCGTCGGGTACTACGAGACCGACGACGACGCCGCGTCCGCCCGGGCGCTCGCCGAGGACCCCGACACCGCGGAGTGGGAGGCGCGGTCGGCGGAGTTCTTCGTCGCCCTGGCCGGCGACCGGCCGGATCGGGACGCGCCCCATCTGCGCGAGGTCTTCTCCCTCGAGGACCAGCTGCGACACCTCGGCGCGGCCGATTGACACCCGAACCGCGCCTCCCTACGCTTCCCTGAAACGATTCAAGCGGCGGTTCCGCCGCAGGAAAGGCCCGAAGCACGATGCCGTCCTTCGCAGACATCTCCGACGCCCTCGCCGCCCAGGCGATCGAGCTCCCCTCCTGGGCGTTCGGCAACTCGGGCACCCGCTTCCGGGTCTTCCCGCAGGCGGGCGTCCCCCGCGACCCCTACGAGAAGATCGCCGACGCGGCGAAGGTGCACGAGCTCACCGGGCTCGCCCCGACCGTGGCGCTGCACATCCCCTGGGACGAGGTCGACGACTTCGCCGCCCTGCGCCGCCACGCCGAGGACCTCGGCGTCGCGCTCGGCACGATCAACTCGAACACGTTCCAGGACGAGACCTACAAGCTCGGCAGCCTCGCCTCCCGCGACGACGCGGTGCGGCGGAAGGCCATCGACCACCACCTCCGCTGCATCGAGATCATGGGCGAGACCGGTTCGCGGGACCTGAAGATCTGGCTCGCCGACGGCACGAACTACCCGGGCCAGGACGACCTTCGCTCCCGCCAGGACCGGCTGACGGAGGCGCTGCAGGAGATCTACGGGCACATCGGCGCCGGGCAGCGGCTGGTCCTCGAGTACAAGTTCTTCGAGCCGGCGTTCTACCACACGGACGTCCCGGACTGGGGCACCTCCTACGCCCAGGTCGCCGCGCTCGGCGACAAGGCGTTCGTGT
>JBQCCU010000037.1:0-2423 GCA_051961935.1 Amnibacterium sp.
TGCGGCTGCCCGTCGGCGTCACCGCGTGGCTCTGCCTCGCCGAGAACATGCCCTCCGGCAGCGCGATCCGCCCGAACGACGTGCTCCGCATCCGCGGCGGCCGCACCGTGGAGGTGCTGAACACCGACGCCGAGGGCCGGCTCGTGCTCGCCGACGGCCTCGTCGCGGCGGGCGAGGAGCACCCGGACGCCGTGATCGACGTCGCGACGCTGACCGGCGCCATCATCACCGCGCTCGGCAACCGCACGGTCGGGATGATGGGCGACGGGCCGCTGGCCGAGCGCACCAGGGTGGCCGCGAAGCGCGCGGGCGAGCTCGTGTGGCCCCTGCCGCTGCCGGACGAGCTGCGCCCGCTCCTGAACTCCGACGTCGCCGACATCGCGAACGTGAAGATCGGCAGCACGGCGGGCGGCGCCCTCGTCGCCGGCTGGTTCCTGAAGGAGTTCGTGCCGGAGACCGCGGAGGGCTCCCCCGTGCCGTGGGTGCACCTCGACATCGCCGGTGCGGCGAACAACGGCGGGTCGCCCTACGGCGCGGTCGGTTCCGGCCCGACCGGCGTGATGGTGGCGACCCTGCTCACCCTCGTCGAGGACGTCGCCGAGACGCCGCTCTGAGAGGCCGCCGACAGGTTCCCGGGCCTCCCAGGGGGTAGGGTCGATCCGGCGGATCCGCCCCGTCGCCGGGGCGTCGCGGGGGTGCACGTCACCGCTGCGGAGCGCCGCCGAACCGCAGTGCTGACGAACGAAAGAGCAGGCAAGTGCCGGATCAGTCCTTCGACCTCGTGATCCTCGGTGGCGGCAGTGGCGGGTACGCCGCAGCGATCCGCGCGTCGGAGCTGGGGATGTCCGTCGGCATGATCGAGAAGGACAAGGTGGGCGGCACCTGCCTCCACCGCGGCTGCATCCCGACCAAGGCCCTGCTCCACGCCGCCGAGGTCGCCGACGCCTCCCGGCACTCCGCCGACTTCGGCATCCGCTCGACGCTCGAGGGCGTCGACGTGCCCAAGGTGACCGAGTACCGCACCGGCATCGTCGCCAAGAAGTACCGCGGCCTCCAGTCGCTGCTGAAGACGCGCGGCGTCACCACCATCGAGGGCGAGGGGCGGCTCACGTCCGCCACGACCGTCCAGGTCGGCGACTCCACCATCACCGGCAAGCACGTCGTGCTCGCCACCGGCTCGTACTCGCGCAGCCTGCCGGGCCTCGAGCTCGGCGGTCGCGTCATCGACTCCGAGAAGGCGCTCGCCCTCGAGTCCGTCCCCAAGAAGGTCGCGGTGCTCGGCGGCGGCGTCATCGGCGTCGAGTTCGCGAGCGTCTGGAAGTCCTTCGGCGCCGACGTGGTGATCATCGAGGCGCTCCCCCACCTCGTGCCGAACGAGGAGGAGGTGCTGAGCAAGGCGCTCGAGCGCGCCTACCGGCGCCGCGGCATCGAGTACAAGCTCGGCATCCGGTTCTCCGGCGTGACGCAGGACGAGAACGGCGTCGTCGTGACCCTGGAGAACGGCGAGCGGATCGAGGCGGACCTGCTCCTCGTCGCCGTCGGCCGCGGACCGGCCACCGCGAACCTCGGGCTCGAGCAGGCCGGTGTGACCCTCGACCGCGGCTTCGTGAACGTGAACGAGCGCCTCGAGACGAGCCTCAAGGGCGTCTACGCCGTCGGTGACATCGTCTTCGGCCTGCAGCTCGCGCACCGCAGCTTCCAGCAGGGCATCTTCGTGGCGGAGGAGATCGCGGGCCTGAACCCGGCAGTCGTCTCCGACGTGAACGTGCCCCGCATCACGTACTCCGACCCCGAGGTCGCCTCGGTCGGCCTGACGGAGGCGAAGGCCGTCGAGCAGTTCGGGCGCGACGAGGTCGTCGCCTACGACTTCAGCCTCGCCGGCAACGCCCGCAGCGAGATCATCGGCACGACCGGGTCGATCAAGGTCGTGCGCCGCAAGGACGGCCCCGTGCTCGGCGTCCACGGCATCGGCGCCCGCGTCGGGGAGCTGATCGGTGAGGCGCAGCTCGTCGTGAACTGGGAGGCGTACCCCGAGGACATCGCGCCCTACATCCACGGCCACCCCACCCAGTACGAGGCCCTCGGCGAGGCGTTCCTCGCCCTGGCCGGCAAGCCCCTGCACGCACTCTGACCACGCGAGGACGCGCGGCGACCACTGCGGCACTTCTCGCCGCCTGAGATGAGGAACAACCGATGAGTGAGTCCGTCACCCTTCCGGCGCTCGGCGAGAGCGTGACCGAGGGCACCGTCACCCGCTGGCTCAAGCAGGTCGGCGACCAGGTCGAGGTGGACGAGCCCCTGCTCGAGGTGTCGACCGACAAGGTCGACACGGAGATCCCGTCGCCGGTCGCCGGGGTCGTCGAGGAGATCCTCGTCCAGGAGGACGAGACGGTCGAGGTCGGCACCGCGCTCGTGCGCATCGG
>JBQCCU010000038.1:0-2848 GCA_051961935.1 Amnibacterium sp.
CGCGACACCACGGGCACCGTCGAGGCGATCCCGCTCATCGCCTCGAGCATCATGTCGAAGAAGATCGCCGAGGGCACAGGCGCGCTCGTGCTCGACGTGAAGTTCGGCTCCGGCGCCTTCATGCGACGCCGGGAGGACGCCGACGAGCTCGCCCGCACCATGGTCGACCTCGGCACCGACGCGGGCGTCACGACCGTCGCGCTGCTCACCGACATGTCCGTGCCGCTCGGCCTCGCGGTGGGCAACGCCGTCGAGGTCGCCGAGAGCGTCGAGGTGCTCGCCGGCGGCGGCCCCGCGGACGTCCGCGAGCTCACGGTCGCGCTCGCCCGCGAGATGCTCGCCCTCGCCGGGCAGCCCGACGCCGACCCGGCGGCGGCGCTCGACGACGGCCGCGCGATGGACGTGTGGCGCCGGATGATCGCCGCGCAGGGCGGCGACCCGGACGCCCCGCTGCCCGAGGCGCGCGAGCGCACGGTGATCACCGCGGAGACCGACGGCGTGCTCGTCGAGCAGGACGCGAAGGCCGTCGGCGTCGCCGCCTGGCGGCTCGGCGCGGGCCGCGCCCGGCAGGGCGAGGCGGTTCAGCACGGCGCCGGCGTGCTCCTGCACGCGAAGCGGGGTGAGACGGTCCGGGCGGGGCAGCCGATCGCGACGCTGCTCACCGACGACGCGGGCCGCATCCCGCGCGCGGAGGCCGCGCTGCGGGAGGCGCATCGCATCGCCCCGGCGGGCACGACCGTGTCGGCCGGCCCGCTCGTCGCCGGGCGCATCGCCGCCTCCTGATCCACCGGGCGCGGGCCCGTCCGCGCGCAGGTACCCTGAGGACCGTGTCGGGGGCTTCGAAGTGGCTGCTGTGGAACGACGTCGATGCGGCGCGACTGCCGAAGGTGTCGCTGCACGACCACCTCGACGGCGCGCTGCGGCCGGCGACGATCGTCGAGCTCGCGGATGAGGTGGGCGTCGAGCTGCCCGCGACCGATCCGGCCGCGCTCGAGACCTGGTTCCACGAGCACGCGGACTCCGGCTCCCTCGTCGACTACCTGAAGACCTTCGACGTCACCACGTCCGTGATGCAGACCGCGGACGCGCTCACCCGGGTCGCCCGCGAGTACGTGCACGACCTCGCGGCGGACGGCGTCGTCTACGGCGAGGTGCGCTGGGCGCCGGAGCAGCACCTCGGTGCCGGGCTCACGCTGGACGCGACCGTCGAGGCCGTGCAGGCGGGCCTCGAGCAGGGGGTCGAGGCCGTGCGGCAGGAGGGGCGCACGATCCGGGTGGGCCAGCTCGTCACCGCGATGCGGCACAACGACCGGGCGCTCGAGATCGCCGAGCTCGCGCTGCGCCACCGCGACCGCGGCGCGGTCGGCTTCGACATCGCGGGTGCCGAGGCGGGCTTCCCGGCGTCGCGGCACCGCATCGCGTTCGACTTCCTCGCCGAGCACTGCTTCCCCGCGACGGTGCACGCCGGGGAGGCGGACGGGCTCGACTCCATCCGCTCGGCGCTCGTGGACGGCCGGGCGCTCCGGCTCGGGCACGGGGTGCGGATCGCGGAGGACCTCGTCGTCGAGCGGGAGGACTCCGAGAACTCCTACGTGACGGTCGGGCGGCTCGCGCGCTGGGTGCGCGACCGGCAGATCCCGCTCGAGCTCTCGCCGCAGTCGAACCTGCAGACCGGGGCGATCGAGGCGTGGGGCGACCGGCTCACCGACCACCCCTTCGACCTGCTCTACCAGCTGGGCTTCCGGGTCACGGTCAACACCGACAACCGCCTGATGAGCGACACGAGCCTGTCGAAGGAGCTCGCGCTGCTCACCGAGGCGTTCGACTACGACCTCGACGACCTGCTCACGTTCCAGCTGAACGCCGCCGAGGCCGCCTTCCTGCCGCTCGAGGACCGCGACGAGCTCGGCGACACCATCACCCGCGGGTTCGAGGCGATCTGACGTGGCCGTGAAGATCCTCACCATCTGCGGCGCCGGGGTCGGCACGAGCGAGATCCTCCGCGTCTCCGCGAACCGCGTGCTCGCCCGGCTCGGCGTCGACGCCGAGGTGATCGCGACGGACGTCGAGCACGTGCAGGAGCTCGCGGAGGACGCGCAGGTGATCCTCGCGACGCCGGAGCACGTGAAGCACGTCGGCCGCACCTACGCGCAGGTGATCGTGGTGCAGAACATCCTCGACCAGGAGGAGCTCACCGAGAAGCTGCGCGACGCCCTGATCGACTGACCCCCAACGCACACTTGCCACTTTCCGACCTCCACCGGGCCCGATGAGGTCGGAAAGTGGCAAGTGTGCGCGTCAGGGGGCGAGGAGGGTGCGGACGCCCTCGCGGAGCGCGCTGAGGGCCGCGTCGGTCGCCGCCCGGCGCTCATCCGGCGTCGGGGCGTCCGACCAGGCGTCGAGGTAGGCCTTCAGCTTCGGCTCCGTGCCGCTCGGCCGCACGACGAGGCGCGCACCACCCGCGAGCGTGAACCGCAGCACGTCGGATGCGGGCAGGCCGTCCGCGCCGCGCAGCAGGTCGTCGACGGACTCCACCCGCAGGCCCCCGACGGCCGCGGGCGGCTCGGCGCGGAGCCGCGCCATGATCCGCCCGATCTCGTCGAGGTCGGTGACGCGCAGCGACACCTGGTCGGAGTCGAAGCGGCCGATCGCCGCCTCGATCTCGGCGAGCCGGTCGGCGATCGTGCGGCCGTGCGCGGCGAGCCGGACGGCTTCGCGCAGCACCACGACGAGGGCGGAGATCCCGTCCTTGTCCCGCACGGTGTCGGGGTCGACGAGGTAGCCGAGCGCCTCCTCGAACCCGAACAGCAGCGCCGGGGCGCGGGAGATCCACTTGAAGCCGGTGAGC
>JBQCCU010000039.1:0-2302 GCA_051961935.1 Amnibacterium sp.
CGTCGCTCACCGGTCGCATCATCGCGGGCCTCCACCTCGCCGACCTCTACACCCAGCACGCGGGATGGGCCGGCGGCCGGTGGAAGAACCACGAGAGCGTCCTGTCGCTGTTCCGGTCCGTCCCGAACCCCGAGCCGCCGCCGGTCGACCGGCCGCTGCGCGCGTTCGTGACCCTCGGCACCATCCGCCCGTTCCGCTTCGACTCGGTGCTCGACTCGCTGATCGCCACCGGCGCGCTCTCCGACGAGACGGTCTGGCAGGTGGGGGTCACCGACCGGCGCGACCTGCCCGGGACCGTCGTCGCCCAGGTGGGCGGCGACGAGTTCATGGAGCAGGCCCGCGCCGCCGACGTGGTCATCACGCATGCCGGGGTCGGCACGATCCTCGCCCTGCTCGAGGAGGGGATCCACCCCGTCGTCGTGCCGCGGCGCAAGGAGCGGCGCGAGCACGTCGACGACCACCAGCTGCAGATCAACCGGCTCGTGCAGCGGCTCGGCGTCGCCACCGTGGTGGAGGCCGACGCGGTGACCGAGGCGGATCTGCGGCACGCGGCCGCGCTACGAGTCGCCCCCTCCGCCTGACCTCTAGGTTCGGCCCGGCCGGGAAAGCCGTGCGCCGATCCCGCGCGGACGCACCGCGCCCTCTCGCCCCGTCGGCCGTCGGCCGGCTCGACAAGGAGCACCTGTGAAGATCTCTGTCATCGGCTGCGGCTACCTCGGCGCCGTGCACGCCGCGTCCCTCGCCGAGCTCGGCCACGACGTCGTCGGCGTGGACGTCGACGCCGCGAAGGTCCGCGACCTCGCCGCCGGACAGGCCCCGTTCTTCGAGCCAGGGCTGGGGGAGATCCTCGAGTCCGCGTCGGCGTCGGGCCGCCTCCGCTTCACCACCGACATGGGGGAGGTGCGCGGCTCCCGCGTGCACTTCGTCGCGGTCGGCACCCCGCAGGCGCGCGGCGGCGGGGCGGCGGACCTCACCTACGTGAACGCGGCGATCGAGAGTCTGCTGCCGCACCTGTCCGAGGGCGACCTCGTCGTCGGCAAGTCGACGGTGCCGGTCGGCACGGCCGCGCGGCTCGCCGCTCGCGTGGCGGAGTCGGGCAGCGGCGCGATGCTCGCCTGGAACCCGGAGTTCCTCCGCGAGGGCTTCGCGGTGCAGGACACCATCGCGCCCGACCGCCTCGTCTACGGGCTGCCCGGCGGCGATCACCGCGAGCCGGCGAAGACGCTGCTCGACGAGGTCTACGCGACCGCGCTGTCGAAGGGCACGCCCCTCGTGCAGACCGACTACGCCACCGCGGAGCTGGTGAAGGTGTCGGCGAACGCGTTCCTCGCCACGAAGATCTCGTTCATCAACGCGATGGCGGAGATCGCGGAGGTCGCGGACGCGGACGTCACCGCGCTCGCCGACGCGATCGGCTACGACCCGCGCATCGGCCGCCGCTTCCTGAACGCGGGCATCGGCTTCGGCGGCGGCTGCCTGCCGAAGGACATCCGCGCCTTCTCCGCCCGCGCGGAGGAGCTCGGCCGGGGCGAGAGCGTCGCCTTCCTCAAGGAGATCGACGCGATCAACCTGCGCCGGCGCCAGCGGATGGTCGACCTCGTCACCGAGGCCCTCGGCGGCCAGGTGTTCCGCAAGAAGGTCGCGGTGCTCGGGCTCGCGTTCAAGCCGGACTCCGACGACGTCCGCGACTCGCCGGCCCTCGACGTGGCCGTGCAGCTGAACGGCCTCGGCGCGCACGTGATCGCCACCGACCCGAAGGCGATCCCGAACTCCATCCGGCTGCATCCGCAGCTCGGCTTCGCGACCGACACGGCCGACGCGCTCCACGGCGCGGACGTCGTCGTGCTCGTGACGGAGTGGAAGGAGTACCGGGACCTCGACCCGGTGGCCACGGCGGCGCTCGTGCGGTCGAAGGTGATCATCGACGGCCGGAACGTGCTCGACCCCGTCGCATGGCGGGGCGCCGGCTGGACCTACCGCGGCATGGGCCGCCCCTGAGGCCTCAGCCCGAGGGGGTGAGCGCCTGCCACTCGATCGCCGCGAGCTCCCGGAGCCCCGCGACGGACGGGTGGAAGTAGTCGAGCGGCGACAGCTGCGCCATCGTCGGCTGGTAGCGGTTCAGCGCGCCGCCGTCCCACACGCACCGGGGCAGCTCGGCGCACGTGGTGGCGAGGGCGCCGTTGTAGGCGTCGATGCGATCGCGGACGGTGGCGAGGCGGTTCTGCGTGACCGCGGACGTCGACAGGGGATCGCCGAGCACGGTCGTGCAGCCGCCGAGGGTCGTCCAGAGGAACCGGGCGGT
>JBQCCU010000040.1:0-2356 GCA_051961935.1 Amnibacterium sp.
GCCGTCGATCGGGTAGAGCCCGGAGAACACCATCGGCTTCGGTTCCGTGTAGCCGGCGAGCGGCTCGGTGGCCGGCTTGACGGCGGTGGTGACCGTGTCCCCCACCTTGGACTGGCGCACGTCCTTCACACCGGTGATGAGGTAGCCGACCTCGCCGACGCCGAGCCCGGTCGTCGGCGTCGGCTCCGGGGAGGAGACGCCGATCTCGAGGATGTCGTGGGCGGCTCGCGTGGACATCATCTGGATGCGCTCACGGGCGCCCAGGCGCCCGTCGACCATGCGGACGTAGGTGATGACGCCGCGGTAGGAGTCGTAGACCGAGTCGAAGATCGCCGCTCGAGCAGGGGCGTCCGGGTCGCCGACCGGGGCGGGGATCCGCGCCACGACGCGGTCGAGCAGGGCCTCCACGCCCATCCCCGTCTTGCCCGAGACCCGCAGCACGTCGGCGGGGTCCCCGCCGATGAGGTTCGCCAGCTCCGCCGCGTACTTCTCGGGCTCGGCGGCGGGCAGGTCGATCTTGTTCAGCACGGGGATGATCTCGAGGTCGTTCTCGAGGGCGAGGTAGAGGTTCGCAAGGGTCTGGGCCTCGATGCCCTGGGCCGCGTCGACGAGCAGGATCGCGCCCTCGCAGGCCGCGAGCGACCGGGAGACCTCGTAGGTGAAGTCGACGTGCCCGGGCGTGTCGATCATGTTCAGGGCGTAGGTCGCGCCGTCGACGACCCACGGCATCCGCACGGCCTGGCTCTTGATGGTGATGCCGCGCTCGCGCTCGATGTCCATCCGGTCGAGGTACTGGGCGCGCGCGTCGCGGTCGGAGACGATGCCCGTGATGCCCAGCATGCGGTCGGCCAGCGTCGACTTGCCGTGGTCGATGTGGGCGATGATGCAGAAGTTGCGGATCGACTCCGGCGGCGTCGCGGCGGGCTCGAGGGGCGTGGTTGCGCGGGGCATGGCGCCGACAGTCTCCCCCATCGGGCGCCCGCTAGCGTCGGAGCGTGCCGACACCCCACTTCATCCTGCGCCTCCGCGAGCGGATCGGGACGGAACCGCTCTGGCTCGTCGGCACGACCGCGGTCGTGATCGACGGCGACCGGACGCTCCTCGTGCAGCGCGCGGACAGCGGGGACTGGTCGCCCGTCGCCGGGATCGTCGAACCGGGCGAGCACAGCGCCGACGCCGCGGAGCGCGAGGTGCTCGAGGAGGCCTCGGTGGTCGCGGAGGTGGAGCGGCTCGCCTCGGTCTCCGTGACGGCCGAGTACGAGTACCCGAACGGCGACCGGACGCAGTACACGAACCTCACCTACCGGCTCCGCTACGTCAGCGGCGAACCCGCGGTCGGCGACGACGAGTCCGTCGACGCCGCGTGGTTCCCGCTCGACGCGCTGCCGCCGATGCGGGAGGACTACCTGAGCCGCATCCGCACCGCGCTCGAGGACCGCCCGGACACCGTGCTGATGCGCGGGCCGGAGGGGTGACCGCCGACCCGCTGTCGCCCCCTCCTGGCAGCGTCGGCCGGGTGACCGACACCCGCACCGCGGCCCTCGCCGCGCTCCGCACCCTCGTCGGGCGCCCCGACGCACACTTCCACGACGGCCAGCTCGCGGCGATCGAGGCGATCGTCGACGAGCAGCGGCGCGCGCTCGTCGTGCAGCGCACCGGATGGGGCAAGTCCGCCGTCTACTTCGTCGCGACGAAGCTGCTGCGCGATCGCGGTGCGGGCCCGACGCTCCTCGTGTCCCCGCTGCTCGCCCTCATGCGCGACCAGGTGGCCGCGGCCGCCCGTGCCGGAGTGGTGGCGGCCTCCATCGACTCCGCGAACCCGCACCTGTGGGACGAGACGCTGGCGAGGCTCGACGCGGACGAGATCGACGTGCTGCTCGTGTCGCCGGAACGGCTGAACAACCCCGACTTCCGGGACCACCGGCTGCCCGCCCTTATCGAGCGGACCGGGCTGCTCGTCATCGACGAGGCCCACTGCATCTCCGACTGGGGGCACGACTTCCGGCCCGACTACCGCCGGCTGCGCGACGTGGTCGCGGCCGCCGGCACCACCCCGGTGCTGGCGACGACGGCGACGGCCAATCGGCGGGTGGTCGCCGATGTCGAGGAGCAGCTCGGCGGTTCGACGCTGCCGGGAGCGGTGCGAACCATCCGCGGTCCGCTGGCGCGACGATCGCTGCGGCTCGGCGTCCTCGCCCTCGAGGCCGCCACCGCGCGCCTGGCCTGGCTCGCCGGCCACCTCGCCGACCTCCCCGGCAGCGGGATCGTGTACGCGCTGACCGTGTCCGCGGCGGACGACACGGCCCGGGTCCTGCGCCGCGCGGGCCACGATGTCGCCGCCTACACCGGCCAGACC
>JBQCCU010000041.1:0-9377 GCA_051961935.1 Amnibacterium sp.
TTCTCGGCCATCGCGCTCGCGGTGGTGAAGGCCTGCAGGGCGGCGTCGCGCAGGGCCGCCGCGTCCTCGGCACCGACGATGTCGACGGTCTGCTCGAAGGTGATGTTCTCGTCGTGCTCGCCGAGCGGCGCCTTGGTGGCCGGAGTGTAGATCTCCTAGGTCAGCTCCTCAACAACCTCGCACGCCGCGTGCAGGGCGCGGGCGAGGGGGATGTCCTGCACCATCGGCACGCGGGCGTCCGCCGCGCGCTCGCGGATCTTCGCCGCGACCGCCCCCGCGCCCTTCGCCACGACGCGCGGCGCCGACTTCCCCGGCTCGTACTTCAGCGCGACGGCCACATGGGTGGGGTTCAGCAGCACGACGTCCGCGCTGCCGACGGCGGCGATCATGCGGTTCCGCGACATGGCGATCGCCCGCGAGCGGCGCTGCTGCCGCACGAGCGGGTCACCGTCGGTGGTCTTCGCCTCGTCCTTGATCTCCTGCCTGGTCATCCGCGTGTGCTTGCGGTTCTTCCGCATCACGACGAAGAGGTCCACGGCGGCGAGGCCGATGCCGGCGAGGACCGCGGCCTGCAGCACCGCCGTGAGCACCCCGGAGGCGATGCCGACGAGCGCGGCGACCGGCATGGCACCGGAGTCGCCGAGCAGCGGCATCATCCCCTGGATGGCGACGAAGACGGCGATGCCGAGCACGCCGGTCTTCAGCAGCGCCTTCGCGCCCTCCCAGAGGGCCTGCTTGCCGACCATCCGTCCGACGCCGGCGACGAGGTTGAACTGGTTGCCGGAGAGCTTGAACCGGCGGAAGTGGATGCCGCCCTGCAGCAGCGCCCCCACGATCGCGCCGACGAGCGCCGCCGCGAGCAGCGGGGCGAGGATGCCGGGGATGCGGCCGAGCGCGCCCGCGAAGTACTGCTCCGCGGCGCGGGCGTCGGGCTCGAGGATCACGCCGCGCAGGCCGAGCACGAGCTCCTCGAGGGCGTTCGTCGCGCTCGTCGCGACGGCCGGCAGCACGAGTGCGGCGGCGCCCATCGAGATCCAGGCGGTCATGTCGCGCGACGTGGCGAGCTTGCCGTCGCGCCGGACCTCCTGCATCCGCTTGGGGGTGGCCTACTCCGTGCGCTCCGCGGCGGTGTCGCTCATCTAGTGCAGCCCTCCCATCAGCCCGAGCGCGTCGTCGGTGAGGGACGCGACGACCCGCGGCAGCGCGATGAACAGCACGCCGCCGGCGAGGAGGGTGATCAGGATCTTCAGGGGGAAGCCGAGCTGGAACGCGTTCAGGGCAGGGGCGACGCGGGTGAGCAGGCCGAGACCGACATCGGCGAGGAAGAGCACCACGACGATCGGCCCGGCGATCTGCGCGGCCGCGACGAACAGCTGACCGAGCCCCGGCAGCAGCCGGTCGCCGGCGGACACGTCGAACATCCCGGTGACCGGCAGCGCGGTGAAGGTGCGGAACAGCCCGTTCAGGATGAGCTCCGCCCCACCGCTGACGAACAGCAGCCCGAGGGCCGTCATCTGCATCAGCCGGGTGAGCTGGGCGCCGTTCACGTTCATCTGCGGGTCGAACGCCTGCGACAGCTGGAACCCGGCGAAGAGGTCGACGAGGTTGCCGGCCGACTGCACGGCCGCGAACACCATCGCGCAGAGGAAGCCGAGCAGCGCACCGATGATCAGCTGGCTCACGAGCGCCAGCAGGAACGTGCCCGTGTCGAGCTCTCCCGAGATCCCCGACGCGGCCCTGGGCGCGACGAGCAGCGAGAGCGCGACGGCGAGCATCCCCTTGATCCGCAGCGGGATCCCGGAGAACGAGAACGGCGGCGCGAGGATCAGGAAGGCGACGATCCGGACGCCCGCGAGCATGGCGGCCTCGAGGAACGCCATGTCGAGCGTGAGGTTCATCGCGTCAGCCGGTGCCGGTCGTGCCCGGGCCCCCGCCGGTGCCCGTGTAGGTGGGGATCAGATCGAAGAGGCCCTGCGTGAAGCTCACGGCCTCCGAGATCATCCAGTGGCCGCACACGAGCAGCGCGATCGCGACCGCCACGGCCTTCGGGACGAAGGAGAGGGTCGGCTCCTGGATCTGCGTGATCGACTGGAACACGGAGATCGCGAAGCCGACGACGAGCGACGTGACGAGCAGCGGCGCGGCGAGCTCCCCGGCGAGCAGCAGGGCGTGGAGGGCGAGGTCGATGACCTGGTTCTGCGTCATCCGTCATCCCCCTCGGTAGCTCTGGACGAGGGAGGTGATGATGAGGCCCCAGCCGTCCACGAGCACGAACAGCAGGATCTTGAACGGCAGCGCGATGATCGTCGGCGGCAGCATCATCATGCCCATCGCCATCAGGCCGGAGGAGACGACGAGGTCGATCACGAGGAACGGCACGAAGATGACAAGGCCGATGATGAACGCCGCGCGCAGCTCGGACAGCATGAACGCGGGGATGAGCGTCACGAGCGGCACCGTGGCGGGGCTCGTCGGGTTCGGCTGACCCGCCGCCCTCGTCATGAGGGCGATGTCGCTCTCCTTGGTGTGCTTCACCATGAAGTGCTGCAGCGGCACCGAGGCGGCGTTCAGCGCGTGGTTGAAGTCGATCTTGCCCGCGAGGAACGGGCCGACGGCGGCGGTGTTCACCTGCTGGATCACCGGCCACATGATGAACAGCGACAGGAAGAGCGCGAGCCCGGCGAGCACCTGGTTCGGCGGCACCGTGGGCAGCCCCAGCGCGTTCCGCGTCATCGCGAGCACCACGAAGATCTTGGTGAACGACGACATCATGAGCAGCAGCGCCGGCGCGACGGAGAGCAGCGTGATGCCGATGAGCACCATCACCGACGTGGACGGCGCGCCGTTCGGGCCGCCGATCGTGATCGACACCGCCCCCGCGCCCGGCGTCGGCGTGGGGGTCGGCACCGTCGGGGTCACCGGATCGGCCGCCGCGGCGAGCGGGGAGGCCACCACCAGGTAGGCCACGACGAGCACGGCGAGCAGGCCGACCACCGCGGCCGGCCACCAGGTCGTCACGACCGCGGCGACCGGCAGGCGCACCCGGGCGGCGGTCGCGGGAGCGCCCCGCGTCACTTCAGCCGTCTCAGGGCGGCCGCCGTCTGCCGCCACGTCTCGGGCGACAGCACCGACCCGGCCAGCGGGGAGGCCTTCGCGGCGGATGCGCGCTCCGCGTCCCGCCGGGCGTGCTCGGCCGCGAGGGCGGCGCGGCGGGTCGCGGGGGCCGATGCGGGGACCTTCTCCGCGTGCCGCTCGGCGCGGGGCAGGGAGATCGTCGCGGTCGGCGGCCCGGACGGCCCGGCATCGGGACCGACCACGACCGGCACCCCGCCGGTGCCCGGAGCCGACGCCCGCCGCAGCTCGCGGTCGAACGCAGCCGCGGGCGCGACGAGGGGCACGGGAGCGGTGGCGACGACGGACACGGCGCCGTCGTCGGTCTCGGCGTCACCGAGGTGGTCGAGCACGGTGACGGCGTGCTCGGTTACGCCGAGCAGGTAGCGCCGGCCGCCGGCGTCGACGATGGCGACGCCCGCCTTCGCGCCGAGCCCCTGCCGGGCGACGACGGCGATGGACTTCGACCGGAGCTTCCCCGGGCGGCCCTTGGTGAGCCACCGGTGCGCGAAGAAGAGCGCGCCGAAGACCGCCCCGAGGGAGACGATCACGCGCAGCGCGAGGAAGACGGTGTCCATGGAGGCGGGTCAGCCCTCGTCGACGGTGTCGAGGACCTCGGTGATGCGGACGGCGAACTGACGGTCGACGACGACCACCTCGCCGTGCGCGATCATCCGGCCGTTCAGGTACACGTCGGCTTGGGAGCCGACGGACCGGTCGAGCTCGATGACGGTGCCGGGCTGCGCGTCGAGCAGCTCCTGCACGGAGACCCTGGCGCGGCCGATCTCGACCGCGAGGGTCATCTCGACGGCGCTGATGCGCCCGAGCTTCGCGGTCACGTCGCCCGCGCGACGCGGGGCGCCGGCCCCGCCGCGGAGCTGCACCGCGAACCAGCCGGCGACGCCGCCCTCGCCGACGAGGTCGAACACGACGGACTCGGACGACTGGAACAGCGACGCGGGGGCGCCGTCGCTCGCCTCGCCGAGCATGCCGCCCCCGACGATCCCCGCGGCGGCCTCGAGCGCGGGCCGCAGCACGTCGCCGAGGCGCAGGCGGGAGGCGTCGCCGCCGGCGGCCGCGACGAGCTCGTCCCGGTCGAGCAGGATCACGGCGAGGTCCGCGGACCGCGCCCCGACGTAGGTGGCCGAGACGCCGGCGGCGAGCGCCTCGGCGGGCACGGGCGCGCCCACGTGCAGCTGCGCCATGAGCGCCGGGCCGGGCAGCGCGGCGACGAGCGCGTTCGCGCAGGCCGTCTCCGCGGACCGGTCGTCCAGGGCTGCGGCGCCCACGTCGGGGAGGGCGGAGGGGAAGGTCATGCGGGGCTCCTTCAGGCGTCCACGACGACGCAGGCGAGGCGGTCGCCGTTGCCGCCGACCGCGGCCCGGACGACGGGCACGCCTTCCATCGTGATCGCGAGCGGCTTGTGCCGGGGGTGGTTCAGGGGGAGCAGATCGCCCTCCGCGAGCGAGAGGACGACGCCGGCGCCCACGGGCGTGTCGTCGAAGCGGAGTGCGACGTCGACGGGTGCGGCCGCGACGTGCCGCGCGAGCAGCCGGGAGACGACGGCGTCGTCCTGGCGGGCACCGCCGTGCCCGAGGGCCTCGAGCAGCGGCGCCGCGGGGAGGGTCACCGTCAGCACGACGCGGGATCCGGGGCGGTCGAGGGCGAAGCCGGCCTGCACGAGCAGGTCGTCCGGGCCGGCGAGCTCCCGCACGCGGTCGTAGGCGAACGCTTCGACGACCACCGGCGGCAGCAGCCCGTCGAAGGCGAGGTGCAGCTCGAGGACGTGCTCGTCGACGAGGTGCCAGACGAGGGCCCGCTCGACGGCGGTGAGGAGGCGCTCCTCCCCCGCCGGTGCGCCGGCGCCGCCGACGAGCCGGGACGCCCAGAACCGCGCCTCGGAGAGGGGCAGGCGCAGCACCGCGCGGGAGCGGACGCCCTCGACCGCGGCGACGATGTAGGCCGCCGCCCCGTCGGGGTCGTGGAGCGCTGCGGCGGGGCTGATCACGAAGCCGCCGTACTCGACGTCGATCACGGTGCGGGTCTTCGCGGTGAGCTGGAGGCCGAGCGAACGGCCGAAGGACTCGAAGGCCGAGGCGACACGCTCGTTCTGCGCCTCCGACAGCAGCTCGGGCTTCTCGAAGTCGTACGGGCGCACGTCGATGTCCGCGGCACCGGGCGGGTGCACGCGGACACGCTGGCGGCGCCGATCCGTCACGCGTCGGATCCTCGCAGCGGCACCCCCCGATCAGGGGACGACACTCCAGTACCGCTCGAACGTTGTGCGCTCGGGGCTACCACGGCGGCCCTGGAGGCGCGCTGCGGGCGCCGCTGCGTCCGGCGCGTCCGCCGCGACGCTAGCGCTGCGCGGAGGCGGTGGGTGCCGGGGTCGCGGCGGGCGCGGTCACCGGGTTGTGCACGACGATGTCGACGCGGCGGTTCTTCTGCGCCGTCGTCTCGTCCGTGCCCGCGATCGGCTGCGCGGATCCGTAGGACACGGAGGAGATCCGGCTCCCCTCGACGCCGTGGGCGACGAGGAACAGCAGCACGTTGCCGGCACGTGCGGCGGCGAGGTTCCAGTCGTTGTGGAACGGGCCGGGCGACCCGTGCGGATCCGCGTGGCCCTCGACTGTGATCGTCCGGCCGCCCTCGACCAGGACCGGCGCGATCGCGCCGAGCACCGTGACGGCCGACGGCCGCAGCGACGCGTTGTTGCCGTCGAAGTACGCGGACGAGCCGACGAGGCCGATCGTGATCCCGTCCGCGGTGACCTTCACATCGGCGAGCTTCGAGGCGTGCGCCTTGGCGAGGGCGGCGTCGATGGCGATCTTCATCTGCTTCGTCAGCTGCAGCGGGGTCGTGATCGTCGAGGCGGTGAACCCGACGCCGTTCTTGTCGACGAGGTCCTTCGGCACCGGGATGCCCTCGGACAGGTCGAGCTTCTTGCTGTTCGTCACCCCGAACCCGGAGGCGAGCGAGTTCTTCAGCACGTCGAACTTGTGCGAGTCCACCGTCGACATCGCGTACAGCACGATGAAGAGGCACATGAGCACCGTGATCATGTCCGCGTAGGAGGTCATCCACCGCTCGTCGAGGTGGAACTCGCCGGCGTGGCCCCCCTTGCGGCGTCTGCTGCCGCTCACGATCAGGCGGCCGCTTCCGCGGCCTTCGCGGCCTTCGCCGGCTTCGCCGCCTTCTCGGCGCTCTTCTCGGCCACCTTCCCGAGCTGGCTCTGCGGCACCATGGCGCGGAGCTTCTCGCCGAGCACGCGCGGCTGCGCGCCGGACTGCACGGCCATGACGCCCTCGACGAGCACGGTGTAGCGCTCCGCCTCGAGGTCGGCGACCTTCCCGAGCCGGCCGCCGATGGGCAGCCAGATGAAGTTCGCGGACATGACGCCCCAGAGGGTGGCGACGAACGCGCCGGCGATGGAGTGGCCGAGGCCCGCCGGGTTCGAGAGGTTCTCCAGCACGTGGGTCAGCGAGACGACGGTGCCGATGATGCCGACGGTCGGCGCGAAGCCGCCGAGGGAGTTGTAGAACTTCGCGGCGGACCTGGCGGTCTTCTCCTTCGCGGCCGCCTCGTCCTCCATCATGATCCGCAGCTCGTCCGCGTCCATGCCGTCCGCGACGTTCTGCAGCGCCTTCTTCAGGTACGGGTCGGCGACCTCGGCGGCCTGCGCCTCCAGGGCGAGCAGGCCCTGCTTGCGGGCCACGTCGGCGAGCTCGACGAGCCGGTCGATGTCGGCGGCGAGCTTCACGCCCTTGAACAGGAAGGCCTTCGGCAGCGCCTTGATCGCGAGGATCGCGTCGGGCAGCGTCGTCGAGGCGATGCCGACGCCGATCGCGCCGCCGAGCACGAGGATCATCGGCGCGGGGATGATCAGCGACATCGGGTTGGCGCCCTCGAGGAACGCCATCACGAGCAGGGAGCCGAAGGCGACGGCGATGCCGCCGAGGGTGGCGGGATCCATCAGGACCCCCCGCGACGTGCATCGGCGGACCGCACGGGCGCCTTCGCGCCGTCGACGACGCCGAAGCGCCGTCCTCCCCTGGACGTGGCGGCGACGGCGGGCGGGGACGCCTCGAACTGCATCGAGTGGGCGAGCGCGATGACCCGGGCGCGGTACTCGGCGATCTCGCCGATCACCTCGTCGATGGTCTCCCGCACGATGAACGTGGTGCCGTCGACGAGCACGACGGAGGTGTCGGGCGACTCCTGGATCCGCTCGACGAGGTCCGGGTTCACGGCGAACGTGCTGCCGTTCAGGCGCGTCAGCAGGATCATGCTTGGTTCCCCATCCGTGGGCACGGCCGGCCCCGTCCGTGGGGCCGATTCGCCGTCGGAGATCACCATCGGCGGCTACGACGACGATGTCAGGTGCGGGGCAGGGTGCGCATACCCCCACTTCGCGTGGAACGCCGGCGACGCGGGGGCGTGTCGCCTCCCGCGCCGCCGGATCGTGCCTCGCTACTGCTTCAGCTGGACGAGGTCCTGGAGCACCTGGTCGGAGGTGGTGATGATCCGCGCGTTCGCCTGGAAGCCGCGCTGGGCGATGATCAGGTTGGTGAACTCCTGGCTGAGGTCCACGTTCGACGCCTCGAGCGCACCGGCGATGATCGTGCCCGCGCTGCCGTTCCCGGCCGTCGTGAGCGTCGGACCGCCGGAGTTCAGCGTCTGCACGAGGTTCGAGTTCCCCGCCTTCTCGAGCCCCTCCGGGTTCACGAACGTCGCCATGGCGAGCCGCGCGAGCGGGAGGGTCGCCCCGTTGCTGAACGTGCCCGACAGGGTGCCGTCGCTGCCCATCGTGGTCGACATGAGCCGGCCGGCTGCGGTGCCGTCCTGGGTGGCGATGGTGGCGGTGCTGAGGTCGGCGAACCCGGTGAGGGCGCTCATGTCGATGTGGATGCCGTCGCTCGTCGTGTTCGTGAGCGTGCCGGTGACCTTGCCGTTCGTGCACTGCAGCGTGCCCGTCACGGCCGCCCCCGTGCCGTCGCCGGCCGTGTAGGTCCAGGCGCCGTTCGTGCCCGGCGTGAAGGTGATGGACAGCGTCTTCGCGGCGCCCGACTGGTCGTAGACCGTGATCTCCTTCACGCTCGCGCCGCCGCTGCCGCTCGCGTCGAGGTTGCCCGTGAGGGTCGCCTTGCTCGTCGGCACGGCCGGCGCGACCGTGCCGCCGGGGAGGCTGATGCCGGAGGGCGAGCCGCCCGTGTTGATCACGCCGTTCACCGCGGTCCAGCCCTGCACCAGCCCGCCGTCGGAGGTGGCGAGGCGCCCCTGCGCGTCCCAGTGGAACGCACCGTCGCGGGTGTACTGCGTCTGCGTGCCGACCGTGGTGACGAAGTAGCCGTCGCCCGAGATCATCGTGTCGAGGCTGTTGCCGGTCGACTGCTGCTCGCCCTGGGCGAGGTTGGTGTTGATCGCGGCGACGCGGACGCCGAGGCCGACCTGGCTCGGGTTGGTGCCCGCCTTGGTGGCCTGCGGCAGCCCGGCCGCCGAGAGGGTCTGGGAGAGCGTGTCCTCGAACTGCACCGACGACGACTTGAAGCCGGTCGTGTTCACGTTGGCGATGTTGTTCGAGGTGACGTCGAGCATCGTCTGTTCGGCGCGGAGGCCGGAGATGCCGGCGTAGAGCGAGCGGAGCATGGCGGGGCCTTTCGAGGCGGTCTGGCGCGCGCGGGATGCGCCGCCGGTGGTGGCCGTCCTGGCCGATGAGGTCGCCGTCGTGGCTGTGGTGCGGTGCCGCGGGGGCGGCAGGGGGTTCAGGAGGAGGTGCTGGTGGGGGTGTCGGTGGAGATGCCGGTGAGGGCGGTCAGGGCCACGGTCGATCCGCCGACGGTGACCGTCGGCGTCGAGCCGCTGAAGGAGACGGCGGTGGCGACGCCGGTCTGCGCGGCGCCGTCGCTGTCCGTCCAGCTCACGGTCTTGCCGAGCACGTTGGCGGCCGCGGAGCGCATCTGCAGGTTGTAGGCGTCCGTCGTCGTGGTGTTGAGGCTCGTCAGCTGCTCCATCGAGGCGAGCTGGGACGTCTGGCTGATCATCTGCGTGCTGTCCATCGGCGAGCTCGGGTCCTGTTTCTGCAGCTGCGTGACGAGCAGCTTGAGGAACATCTCCGAGTCGAACGCCTGGGACGGCTTGCGCGCCGCCGGGGTCGTGTACAGCGAGGTCCCGGTGGGCGCCGGCGTCGTCACGGCAGGGGTGGTGGTCATGGTGGCCTTCCTTTCAGGCGAGCACGTCGAGGCGGCCGGAGGCGGGCGCGGCGCGCC
>JBQCCU010000042.1:0-4948 GCA_051961935.1 Amnibacterium sp.
GCCCCCGCGGGGGGTGGGGCCCCCCCCCCCCTATGGGGGGGTGGGGCGACCCCCCCCCCCCGCCCCCGCGGGGGGCCCCGGCCCGAGCCCGCGGGGGGGGCCCCTCGGTGCCGGCGGCTACTTGACGGCCGTCGCGATGCTGAAGATCGGCATGTAGAGCGCGATGACCATGCCGCCGACCACGATGCCGAGGAAGCAGATGAGCACGGGCTCGATCAGGGAGGTGAGCGCATCGGCGGTCGCCTCGATCTCGTCGTCGTAGAAGTCGGCGACCTTGCCGAGCATGGTGTCGATCGAGCCGGACTCCTCGCCGACCGCGATCATCTGCACGACCATGGCGGGGAACATCTTCTCCTCGGCCATGGGTCCGGACATCGAGCCACCGAGCCGCACGGACTCGGCGACCTTCAGGGCGGTCTGCTCGATCACCCAGTTGCCGGAGGTCTGCCCGACGATGGTGAGCGCACGGAGCAGCGGGACGCCCGCCGCGGTCATGTTCGCGAGGTTCCTGGCGAACCGCGAGATGGCGACCTTGCCCATCAGGGGCCCGAAGATCGGCACCTTCAGCATCAGCGGATGCACGATGCGCCTGACCCCGTCGGTGTCCTTCTTCGCCCGCCACAGGGTGGCGAACGCGATCCCGGCCACGAGCGCGGTCGGCAGGAGCCAGACCATCTGGTCGGAGATGTCGACGAGGATCTGCGTCGGCAGCGGCAGCGAGCTGCCGAGTCCCTCGAACATGTTCTTGAAGATCGGCACGATGAACAGGAGCATCCCGACGACCGCGAGCACGGCGATGCCGAGCACGACCATCGGGTAGGTCATCGCCGACTTGATCGTCGAGCGGAGCTTCGCCTCCTTCTCGAACGTCGTCGCGATGGACGCGAGCGAGACGTCGAGGAAGCCGCCGACCTCGCCGGCGCGCAGCATGCTGATCATGATCGGCGGGATGTCGGACGGGTGCCGGGAGAGCGAGTCGGAGAAGGCGCTGCCCGTCTCGACGTCGCGCGCGACCTCGTGGAGGAGCCCGGAGAGCTTCGGGTTCTCGGTCTGGTCCGCGACGACCGAGATCGCACGGAGCAGCGGCAGGCCGGACGCGGTCATGGTGGCGAGCTGCCGCGTCGCGACCGCGAGGTCGGTGATCTTGATCCGCTTGCCGAGGATGCCGAGCGAGATCTCCCGGTCGAGGCCGGTACCCGCGAGCTTCTCCTTGATCTCCACGGGGGCGAGCCCCATGCTCATCAGCCGCGAGACGGCGGCGACCTCGGTGGGCACGTCGAGCACGCCCTTCACGAGGCGGCCGTCGATCGACCGCGCCTTGTAGGCGAAGCCGCGGGCGGTCGAGGGGGCGGTGGCGGTCGCGGCCATCAGCGGCCCATCCCGCTCATGCTGAAGAACTCCTCGGAGGCGCCGAACTTCGGGCGGCTCACGAGCTGACGCACGGTCTCGACGTCGTGGGCCTTGCCCTCGGCGGCCTCCATCGTGATGGTGCCGTCGCTGACGAGGGCGGCGAGGTGCTGGTCCATCGTCTGCATCCCCATGGAGGACCCGGTCTGCATCGCGGTGACGATCTGGCTCGTCTTCGCCCCGCGGACGAGGTTCGCGATCGCCGGCGTGGTCTTCAGCACCTCGACCGCGACGACGCGGCCGCGGCCGTTCGCGCGCGGCACGAGCGTCTGGCAGACGACGCCCTGCAGGGTCAGCGACAGCTGCATCCGCACCTGCTGCTGCTGGTGGGCGGGGAAGACGTCGATGATGCGGTCGATCGCCTGCGCCGCGTCCGAGGTGTGCAGCGTCGCGAAGACGAGGTGGCCCGTCTCGGCGGCGGTGAGGGCGACGGAGATGGACTCGAGGTCGCGCAGCTCGCCGAGGAGGATGATGTCGGGGTCCTGGCGCAGCACGTGCTTCAGCGCCTGGCCGAAGCTCTGCGTGTCGGCGCCGACCTCGCGCTGGTTGACGAGGGCCCGCTTGCTCGTGTGCACGAACTCGATCGGGTCCTCGACCGTCATGATGTGGTCGGCGCGCGTCTCGTTCGCGCGGTCGATCAGCGCCGCGAGCGTCGTCGACTTGCCGGAGCCGGTCGGCCCGGTGACGAGCACGAGGCCGCGGGGCAGGTCGGCGAACTCCGCGACGGATGCGGGGACGCCCAGCTGCTGCAGCGTCTTGATCTCCGTCGGGATGAGCCGGAAGGCCGCGCCCCAGGCGTCGCGCTGCTTGTAGACGTTGACGCGGAAGCGGCTCGCGGCGGACAGCGTGTAGGCGAAGTCGAGCTCGAGCTCGGCCTCGAACTTCGCCTTCTGGGCCGGGCTCATGGCGGCGGTGAGGATCCGCTGCACGTCGTCCGTGTCCCAGATCCCCACCGAGGTGAGGGTCTGCAGGGCTCCGGAGAGGCGCACGGACGGGGCGCGCCCCGCGGCGATGTGGAGGTCGGAGCCGCCGAGCTCCACGACCTCGGACAGCGCCTGGTCGAGGAGACGGACGGGCTGCTCCGTGGTCGGGTCGGTGACGTTCATTCGGGTTCCGATTCGGTGGATGGCGGGGAGCTCAGGCGATGACGCGGAGGACTTCTTCGATGGAGGTCAGCCCGAGGCAGACCTTGTTCCAGCCGTCCTGGCGGAGCGAGATCATGCCCTGTTGGATGGCGACCTTGTGGATCTCGCTCGCCGACGCACGCTCGACGGTGAGGCGCTCGATGTCCTCGGTGATCGTCATCACCTCGTGGATCGCGATGCGGCCGCGGTAGCCGGTGTTGGCGCAGGAGGTGCAGCCGACGGGCACGTACACGGTCTCGTCCTCCTCGATGAGGAGCCCGATCTTCGCGAGGTAGTCCTCGTCGTACTCGGTCGGCCGCTTGCAGCGGTCGCAGAGCCGGCGCGCGAGGCGCTGGGCGACGACGGTGACGAGCGCGGATCCGACGAGGAACGGCTCGATGCCCATCTCGACGAGGCGGGTGACGGCGGAGGGCGCGTCGTTCGTGTGCAGGGTGGAGAGCACGAGGTGGCCGGTGAGGGCCGCCTCGATGGCGATCTGCGCGGTCTCGTGGTCGCGGATCTCACCGATCAGCACGACGTCGGGGTCGCTCCGGAGGATGCTGCGCAGCGCGGAGGCGAACGTGAGGCCCGCCTTCGTGTTGATCTGCACCTGGTTGATGCCGGCCATCCGGTACTCCACCGGGTCCTCGACCGTGATCACGTTGACCGAGGGGTTCGAGACCTCCTGGATCGCGGTGTACAGGGTCGTCGACTTGCCGGAACCGGTCGGGCCGGTGACGAGGATCATGCCGTTCGGTCGCGTGTAGCCCGACTTGAACGCCTCGAAGTTCCTGCCGACCATGTTCAGGTCGCCGATCGTGCGGGCGCTGCCCGACGTGTCGAGGATCCGCATGACGACCTTCTCGCCGTGCACGGTCGGCAGCGTCGCGACGCGGAGGTCGATCTTGCGGCCGGAGTGCATGACCGCGATGCGGCCGTCCTGCGGGCGGCGGCGCTCGGCGATGTCGAGGTCGGCCATGATCTTCAGGCGCGAGATGACCCCCGCCTGGATGTTCGTCGGCACCGACTGCACCTCGGTGAGCACGCCGTCGATGCGGTAGCGGACGCGCAGCGCGTGCTCCCCCGGCTCGACGTGGATGTCGGAGGCGCGGTCCTGCACCGCCTGCGAGATGAGCAGGTTCACGAACCGCACGATCGGGGCGTCGTCGTCCTCGGCGACCTGGTCCAGGTCGGTGGGCGCGTCGCTCTGGTCGGACAGCGTGTTCGAGAGGTCGGAGAGCTCGTCGTCGGCGCGGTGGAAGCGGTCGATCGCGTTGGCGAGGTCGGACGCCTCCGCGTGCATGCGCCGGATGCGGAGCCTGGTCGCGGCGGCGACGTCGTCGAGGGCGAGGATGTCGTCCGGATCCGCCATCGCCACGACGAGGGTCCCGCCCTCGCGCGCGATCGGCAGCAGCCGGTGGCGCCGGCACAGGGCCGCGGACACGCTGAGTGCCGCGTCCCGCTCGATCGGGTAGTCGAGCAGCTCGACGAACGGCACGCCGTACAGGTCCGCGTTCGCGGACGGCACTCCGGTGAGCGACATGGTGGGGAGCTCCTACAGGTTTCCGCGCCCGTCGACGCGTCCCGGACGAGAGTCCTGGTCGCATCACCGTACGAAGGGGGTCGACCCGGCGGTAAACCCCAGACCGGGGAGCCCCCGAACGTGGGGCCACCCCCGCTTCGGGGGCTTCCTCCATCCGGGGTTGCCACTCGTGGCGCCCCCGCGCCCCTTCGAACCCGCCACGAGTGGCAACCCGGGAGGCGGGTGAGCCGGTCAGCCGGTGATGAGCGCCCGGAAGAACGTCACGCCCGCGTCGAGCGCGGCCACGTCGAGCGACTCGTCGGGACCGTGGATCGCGGCCAGCTGCTCGGCCGAGATCGCGAACGGCAGGAACCGGTAGACGGTGTCGCACCAGGCGGCGAACCAGCGGGCGTCGCTCGCCTGCACCATGACGTAGGGCACGGGCAGCGCGTCGGGGTAGGCCGCGCGGATCGCGGCGGCGAGCCGGTCCCAGCCGGGGCCGTCGGCGCGGGAGACGGGCGACGCCTCGTGCCCGTCGACGAGCGCCACCGCCACCTCCGGATCCCGCACCGTGCGCCGGATCCGCGCGACGACGTCGTCGAGGCGGTCCCCCGGCGCGACGCGGATGTTGAGCAGCGCCGACGCCTCCGCGGCGAGGACGTTGTCCGCCGGGCCGCCCGCGACCCGGGTCACCGCCACGGTCGTGCGGGCGAGGGCGCCCGCGGTGCCGCCGACCCGGCCGAGCGCCGGGCCGAGCAGCGGGCGCACCGCAGGCGCGGCGACGAGCCGGCCGAGCGGCCCGGGGAGGCGGGGCGCGAGCGCGGCGGCCATCCGGGCGACGACGGGGCTCGTGCGGGCGGGCTGCGGATGCCGCTCGAGCCGCACGAGCGCGGCG
>JBQCCU010000043.1:0-12323 GCA_051961935.1 Amnibacterium sp.
CCACGAACGCCGGCGGGCTGCTCTGCGCGAAGTACGGGGTGACGCGGGAGAGCGTGCTCGCGCTGGCCGTCGTGCTCGCCGACGGCACCCTCGTCCGCACCGGTCGCCGCACGATGAAGGGGGTCACCGGCTACGACCTCACCGCGCTGCTCGTGGGGTCGGAGGGGACCCTCGGGGTGGTCGTGGAGGCGACGCTGCGGCTGCGCCGGCGGAGAGCCGACCCGGTCGTCACGGTCGCCGCCGGGTTCCCGACGGTGGTGGCCGCCGCCGCGGCCGCCGCCGCGATCACCGCCGCCGGGCTGCGGCCCGCCGCCCTCGAGCTGCTCGACGCCGCCACCTGCGCCGCGATCGACGCCTACCTCGCCGACCGGCCGGACCTGCCGTCGCTGTCGGGACGAGGCGCCTTCCTGCTCGTCCAGACGGACGGGCCGGGCGCGGTCGCGGAGGCGGCCCTCGCGGCGCGGCTGCTCGAGGAGGCGGGCGGCGCGCCCGAGGTCGCCGAGGACGAGGCGGCGGGGGAGCGGCTCCTGCAGGTGCGGCGCAGCGTGCACCCCGCGGTCGCGCGCCTCGGCGAGGTGCTCATCGAGGACGTGGCGGTGCCGCGCACCCGCCTGCCGGCCATGTTCGCGGCCATCGAGCGGATCAGCGCGACCTACGGCCTCCCCATCCCCACCGTCGCGCACGCGGGGGACGGCAACCTCCACCCGAACCTCGTGATCCCGCCCGGCACGCCGCATGAGCCGGGCGACTACCCCGAGGTGGTCTGGGCGGCCGCCGGGGAGCTGTTCCGCACGGCCATCGAGCTCGGCGGCACGCTCACCGGTGAGCACGGCGTCGGGGTGCTGAAGCGGCGCTGGCTCGAGGACGAGCTCGGCCCCGAGGTCACGGCGCTCTCGCGCCGCATCAAAGCGGCGTTCGACCCCCAGGGGATCCTCAACCCCGGCAAGGTGTTCTTGGACTCGTGACTGAGCCGCCGCTCGCCGCGCACTCGGTGCGGGACCTCGCCCTGCTCGCCGACGGGGAGCGCGGCGCCGTGCTCTCCCCGGACGGGAACGTGGCGTGGCTCTGCGCGCCGCGGTGGGAGAGCCCCGCCGTGTTCGCGCACCTGCTCGGCGGCGGCGGCACCTTCTCGGTCCGCCCGGCCGGCACGAGCGTCTGGAGCGGCAGCTACGAGCCGGGCTCCCTCATCTTCCGCAGCCGCTGGAAGGGACGCGGCGCCTCCGTCGACGTGATCGACGCGCTCGCGCTGCCGTCGAACGCGGAGTCCCTGACGCTGCTGCGGCGCATCGACGCGACCGACGGCGACGTGGCGGTGGAGGTCGAGCTCGACGTGCACAGCGCCTACGGGCGCCACCGCTCGCGCGACGAGCGCCGCGACGTGAGCGGCGTGTGGCACGGCCGCACCGGCGACGGCATCCGCTGGCGCCTCTCGGGCCTCGCCGACGCGGAGGCCGACCGCGACGGCGTGCTTCGGCGCACCGTCGAGATCCCCTCCGGCGGCCAGCGCGACCTCGTGCTCGAGCTGGGCACCGCGCTGCCCGACGCGCCGCTGCGGGCGGACGTCGCGTGGCCCGCGACGGAGGACGCGTGGCGGCAGCGGGTGCCCGCGATGGTGCAGTCGGTCGCACACCGGGACGCGCAGCAGGCCTACGCCGTCATGTGCGGGCTCACGTCCCGCGGCAACGGCATGGTCGCGGCCGTCACGACGAGCCTGCCCGAGAACATCGGCGGCGCGCGCGACTACGACTACCGGTACACCTGGATCCGCGACCAGTGCTTCGCCGGCCTCGCGGACGCGGCCGCCGGGGGCACCTCGCTGCTGCAGCCGGCGCTCGACTTCGTCACCGCCCGCCTGCTCGAGGACGGCCCGGGGCTGAAGCCCGTGTACACGAGCTACGGCGGCTCGATGCCCGGCGAGGAGGCGCTGCCGCTGCCCGGCTACCCGGGGGGCAGATCCGTCGCCGGCAACCGCGCCCACCGCCAGTTCCAGCTCGACGTGTTCGGCGACAGCCTCCTGCTGCTCGCCGCCGGGGAGCGGATGGGGCTGCTCCACTCCGACGGCCGCACCGCGGCGAACATCGCGAAGCAGGCGATCGCGGACCGCTGGGAGGAGCTCGACGCGGGCATCTGGGAGATGGAGCCGCGCTGGTGGACGGAGTCCCGGCTCATCTGCGTCGCCGGCCTGCGCGCGATGGCGAAGGAGCACGGGCCGGCCGAGGCGGCCCGCTACCTGCAGGTCGCCGACCGGATCGCGGCCGCGGCGACCGATCGCGTGCTGCACCGCGACGGCTACTGGCGGCGCCACCCCGACACGGACGGCACCGACGCGGCGCTGCTCATGCCGGCGGTGCGCGGCGCGTTCGCGGCGGACGACCCGCGGAGCCTCGCCACCCTCCAGCACGTGCTCGACGACCTCACCACGGACGGCTACGCGTACCGGTTCCAGCACGGCGACCGGCCCATCGGCGAGACGGAGGGGGCGTTCCTCCTCTGCGGCTTCATGGTCGCGCTCGCGCAGCACGCCGTCGGCAACGAGGTGGAGGCGTTCCGCTGGTTCGAGCGCAACCGCGCGGCGGCGGGCTCGCCCGGCCTCTTCGCGGAGGAGTTCGACGTGCAGGAGCGGCAGCTCCGCGGCAACCTGCCGCAGGCGTTCGTGCACGCGCTGATGCTCGAGACCTCGCTGGTCCTCGGCCGCTGACCGGGCTCCGCACGGATCCGTGAGGAGACGGTGCGATCATCCCCGCGGGACGAGTGAGCCGGTCGACCTCCAGGCGGAGCGGCTGTTCAAGGCCGCGCGGCGCAGCGACCGGCTCTGGCCGCTCGCGACGGGCGTCGCCGTGCTGTACCTGCTGTCGACGTGCTGGTCCTTCACCCGCCCGCTCGGCCGCGCCTCGGGGATCGCGGTGACCGTCCACGCCCATCCGACCGTCTGGGTACCGCTCGGCCTGGCGCTGGTCGTGGGCGCGGCCCGCGTGCTCGCGCGCGTCGCGGAGGAGGCCGGCTCGTCGCCGTTCTGGTGGCCGCGGCAGGCGAGGCGCCTGCTCGTCGGACTCGCCTTCGCGCTGCCGGTGCTGCTCGCCGCCGTGCAGCCCGCGCTGGTCCTGCTGCAGATCGACGCGGGCGTGGCGCAGCCGTCGTCCATCGGCGGCTGGCTCGTCGGCGTGACGACCGGCTGACCCGCCGGCGCGGGCCGTCCCGGCCGAGGCGTCCCCGCCGAGCTGGTCCGGGTGGAGGGGATCGTGCCGCGAGTAGGCCGGTACGCCCGTCTCGGCCTACCCCCGGCACGAATGCCTACCCCCGGCACCGGGTACGCGGCCGCCCGGCACCGCCGGCGACGCCGCGCAGGGGCCGGCGGCGGTCCGCCAGGAGGCCCGGTGACCTCAGATGCTGCCGACGCTGCCCGCGTCCACGCGGTAGTTCGCCCCGTTCACGAACGAGGCGCCCGCCGAGACGAGGAACGCGATCACCGCCGCGACCTCCTCCGGTTCGCCGCGGCGCTTGATCGCCATGAACGGCCGCTTCTCCGTGAGCATCTGCTCGACCGCCTCGGGGACGGAGATGCCCTGCTCCTTGGCGGACTTCTCCATCATCGCGTCGGTCATCGGGGTGTGGATGAAGGCGGGGGAGACCGCGTTCACGGTGAGGCCCTCCTTCGCGTAGGTGCGGGACAGGCCCTTCATCAGCGCGAGCACACCGGCCTTCGCCGCGCAGTACGGGATCTCGTCGTCGTAGGGCTGCACCGCGTCCTCGCTGGCGAGGAGCACGAGCCGCCCCCAGCCGCGGCGCAGATGCGGCAGGAACGTCTCCACGATCCGGACCGGCCCCATGAGGTCGGTCTCGATCGTGCTCGTCCAGCCCGCGTCGTCGATCTCGTGGAAGTACCCCTGGGCGCCGGTGATGCCGGAGGACTGCACGAGGATGTCGATCCGCCCCACCTCCGCCTCGATGCGGCGGCGCAGCGCGCCGAGATCGTCCAGGCTCGTCACGTCGGCGGCGAAGGCGAAGACGCGCCCCTCCGGCGCGTGCAGCTGGGCGGCGGCCGCGTCGAGGCGCCCCTGATCGAGGTCGGACAGGACGACCCGCGTGCCCTCCGCGAGGAGCAGGCGGGCGGTGTGCCAGCCGATGCCCGAGTCGCCGCCGAACACGAGTGCGGTCTTCCCCGCGATGCCGAGATCCATGCCGGGCAGCCTAGGAACCGCGGCTGGACGATCCAGGGTCCGCCGGGTGGGCTCGCAGTCGGCTCCCAGAGCCGGGGGCCTTCACTTGTCCCGTGGCGGGCGATGTGGTGCTGGGGGCGCCCCGGGTCTTCCGGGACGCCGGGGCGGAGCTGGCGGAGAGCCCGTTCTGGGATGCGGGAGCCCTGCACTGGGTCGACATCCCGCACGGCCTCCTGCTCGTCTCGCCGGGCGACGGCCCGGCCGACGGGTCCGCCGACGTCGTGCTCCAGCTGCCCGCGCCGCTGCCGTGCATCCAGCCGGCGGAGGGCGGCGGGTACGTCGCCGCGCTGAAGGACCGGGTCGTGCTGCTCGACCCGACCGGGCGGATCACGGCGGAGCTCGCCCGGATGGACCTGCCAGGCGAGGTGCGGCTCAACGAGGGCAAGGTCGACCCGCAGGGCCGGCTGTTCGTCGGCGCCATGGACAAGGATCGGGCGGATGCGGCCTGGTACCGGGTCGACGCGTCCGGTGCGCGCGTCCAGCTCGGCGGGTTCGCCATCACGAACGGCCTCGAGTGGTCGCTCGACGGCGGCATCGTCTACCTCGCGGACACGGCCGTGAAGACGATCTACCGGGCGCCGTGGGATCCCGAGGTGGGGCCGGGCGAGCTGACCGCGCTGCACTCGGGCGACTCCGGCGACGGCGCCGCCCTCGACGACCGCGGCTGCCTCTGGAGCGCCATCAACGGCGCCGGGGTGGTGCTGCGCATCGACCCGGAGGGCCGGGAGCTGGAGCGGGTCGAGCTGCCCGCGCCGGGGCTCGCCGGTCTCTGCTTCGGCGGTCCCGACCGGAGCACCCTGTTCGTCGGGTCGTCGACGCAGGGGATGTCGGCCGAGCAGCTGGCCGCCTCGCCGCACTCCGGCGCGGTCTTCGCGGTCGACACCGCGGTGCACGGCCTGCCGCTGCGCCGCTTCCGATCCGCATGAGCGCGCTCGCCGGACCGACCGCCCCGCAGCAGCCGATCTGGCACGAACCGCAGCGGCCCCGCCACGTGGGCACCGCGATCGCCGCCGTGCTCGGCATCGCGGTCGCGGCGCTCGCCCTCGCGGCGGTGCTCGTCTACCTCGTGGGCGCACTCGGCACCGCGGGCGTCGCGGTGGCGGGCGTCGCCGCGCTCGTGCCGTTCGTGATCGTGCTCGCGGTCGTGCGCTGGATCGACCGGTGGGAGCCGGAGCCCCGCGCCGCCCTGGTGTTCGCGGTGCTCTGGGGCGCGGGCGTCGCGGTCGCCGTCGCCCTCCTGTTCGACCTCGGCGTGCAGCTCGTCGTCGTGAACACGGCCGGGACGGAACCGGATCCGCTGCTCCAGGCCGTGATCCAGGCGCCGCTCGTCGAGGAGGGCGCGAAGGGCTTCGGGGTGCTCCTGCTGCTCTGGTTCAACCGGCGCAACTTCGACGGACCGGTCGACGGGATCGTGTACGCCGCCTCCGTCGCGGCGGGGTTCGCCTTCACCGAGAACATCCTCTACTTCGGCCGCACCGTCGCCGAGCACGGCATCGGGGCCGACTTCGCGGTGATCTTCGTCGCGCGCGGGCTCTTCTCCCCGCTCGCGCATGCGCTGTTCACGTCCTGCACCGGCTTCGCGCTCGGCAAGGCCGCGGAGCGGGGTGCCCGCTTCTCCGCGATCTGGTGGTACCTGCTCGGCCTCGTCCCCGCCGCGATCCTGCACGCGCTCTGGAACGGCGGCCTCGCCGCGTCGCGGAACACGATCGGCTACTACTTCACGGTGGAGGTGCCGATCTTCCTGCTCGCCACGGGACTCGTGCTCACGGTCCGAGCTCGGGAGCGGCGGATCACCCGCGCCCGGCTCGGCGAGTACGCGGACGTCGGCTGGTTCACGCCCGACGAGGTCGCGCTCCTGTCGACGTGGACGGGACGCCGGCACGCGCTGCGCTGGGCGGACCTGCAGCCGGATCGGCGACGCAAGCGGCGCGCGATGATCCGCTTCGTCCGCGACGCCACCCGGCTCGGGCACGCCCGGCAGCGGCTGCTGAAGGCGCGGACGGGCGTCGGCCGCACCCCCGACGAGCGGGAGCTGCTCGCCCGGATCATGGAGGACCGCGCGGTCCTCACCTCCTGAGCCGGGCCTCAGCGCGGGGCGAGCAGCAGCACGCCGCCGCCGAGGGCCGCGAGCGCGATCAGCACGAACAGCGCGGTCCAGGCGCCGCCCGGCAGCACCGTGATCCGGGCGAGCTGGTCGGCGTCGGAGGAGCCGCGCCGGTCCCGCCGGCGCGCGCCGCCGAGCTCCACGGCCGCGCGCAGGCCGCCGAGCAGCAGCACGCCCGTGAGGGCGAGCGCGATCCGCATCCGCCAGACCGGGTCCAGCCACCACGTCGCCGCCGCGACGAGCGCGCCGGAGACGAGCACCGAGACGAGCCCGAACCAGTTGCGGATCTGCACGAGCACGAGCACGAGCAGCAGCAGCGCCGCCCACAGGGCGGCCGCGGCGTGCCCGGCGCCGACCACCGCCGCCGCGAGCACGCCCGCGGCCGACGGCGCGGGGTAGCCGGCGGCGAGCGTCAGCACCATGCCGGGGCCGCGCGGGCGCCCGACGCTCACGGTGAGCCCCGACGTGTCCGAGTGCAGGCGGATGCCGGACAGCCGCCGCCGCGTGATCGTCGCCGCGAAGCCGTGGCCCGCCTCGTGCACGATCGTCACGCCGTGACGGAGCCGGCGCCAGGCGGGATGCCAGGCGACGGCGGCGGCCACGATCGCGCCGACGACCAGGAGATCGATCGGCGCCGGATGCGGCGAGGTCGCGAGCATCCGGTCCACCAGCGCGCGCAGCAGCGCCGTCAGCCCGCTCACGGCGTGGGCGCCGCCGCGTCGTAGCGGAGGAAGTCGCGACGCCGCACGACGATCGCCACCAGGACCGCGACGAGCACGCCGCCGACGACCGGCGGCAGCCACAGCAGGTCCGTCCGGGCCACCACGCCGGTGAAGAAGTCGCCGATGCGGGGGCCGCCGGTGACGACCACGATGTAGACGCCCTGCAGCCGGCCGCGCACGTCGTCGGGGGCCGCCGCCTGCAGGACCGTCGAGCGGAAGATCGCGCTCACGTTGTCCGCGGCACCGGCGCCGGCGAGCAGCACCGCCCCGATCGCGACGGCGGCGAGGTCCACCGTCCCCGGAGCCGCACCGCCCCCGATCGCGGCGACGAGGACCACGGCCCCGAACGCGAGGATGCAGGCGCCGTACACCTCGATCGCGCGCTCGATCGCGAGGCCCTGGCGGCGCACGGCGCCGAGCCGGCCGGAGAAGACGCTGCTCGCCAGCGCGCCGATCGCGAACGCGGCGAACAGCACGCCGACCGTCACCGATCCGCCCCCGAGCAGGGTCGCGCCGAGGGCCGGGAACAGCACGCGGGGCTGCCCGAAGGTCATCGCGACGATGTCGACGACGAAGGTCGTGCGGATGTTCGGGGCCCCCCGGAGGAAGCGCAGCCCGCTCAGCAGCGACTGCAGCCCGGGGCGGTCGACACGGCCGCCGTGCGGCAGCGCCGGCAGGCCGAGGATCCCGGCGAGCGACGCGACGAAGAGGAGCGCGTCGGCGGAGTAGCACCACGGGAATCCCGCGGCCGCCACGAGCACGCCCGCGGCGGCGGGACCCACCGTGACGGCGATCCCGGTGCCGATCCCGCTCAGGGCCGCCGCGGCCGGCAGCAGGCGCGGGGGCAGCAGGCGCGGCGTGATCGCCGACTCGGTGGTGAGCAGCACCGTCGTCGCCACCGCCGACAGGGCCGTGAGCAGGTAGAGGGACAGCGCCGACTGCGTGCCGGACCAGGACAGCGCGGCGAGTCCGAGCGTCGCCGCCCAGGACACGAGGGCGGAGGCGACCGCGACCAGGCGGCGGTCGAACGCGTCCGCGAGCATGCCGCCGTACAGGCCCGCGAGGATCGTCGGCACGAGCGCCACCACGCCGATCAGCGACACGTCGAACGTCGACCGGGTCAGCGCGTACACGTTGAGGCCCGCGGCGACGATCGTGAGCTGGCCCCCGATCCCGGCGATCGCCCTGCCGGCGAACAGCCGCGCGAACGCGGGGCTCGCCGACAGCGGCGAGAGGTCGACGAGATGGCCACCGCCCCGCCGCGCCGCCGAGGGCGACTCAGGCACTGCACACGTCCCTTCCGGTTGACTTCCCGGTCATGACCGATACGAACAGCAAGCCCGAGCTCGATCCCCCCACGGGGCCCGCCCCGGCGGACCTCGTCATCGAGGACATCGTGACCGGCGACGGGGCCGAAGCCAAACCGGGCGGCACCGTCACCGTCCACTACCTCGGTGTCGACTTCGACTCCGGCGAGGAGTTCGACTCCTCCTGGAGCCGCGGGCAGTCGATCACCTTCCCGCTGAACAACCTCATCGAGGGCTGGAAGCGCGGCATCCCCGGCATGAAGGTCGGCGGCCGCCGCAAGCTCACCGTGCCGCCGCAGCTCGCCTACGGCCCCGCCGGCGCCGGCCACCGCCTCTCCGGCCGGACGCTGATCTTCGTCATCGATCTGCTCGGCGCCTGAGAGTTCCCGCAGACCGAGCGGCGGGACGCGCCGGAGAGGGTTGCGGGATCGCAGGCTCCGGAGCATCCTGATCGCGTTGATCCATCGCCCGGGCGAGCTGCAGGCAGTGCCGCACCACCGGGCGGTGGATCGTCCTCTTCCCGGGGTCGCGGACCGCGTCCCGCCCCGCACGGGTGGGCGAGCGGCGGCACGTCACCCCGGGCGGGGAGCGGCTGAGGCCGTCGCCTAGGGTTGCAGCGTGACGGACGCCGCCAGCCACATCCATCGGCTCACGGCCGTCGTCCCCGACTTCCCCTCGCCCGGCGTGCTCTTCCGCGACCTCACGCCCACCCTCGCCGACGCGGAGGCGTTCAAGGCGATCACCGACGAGCTCGTCGCCGGGTTCGCCGGCCGGTTCGACCTCGTCGCCGGCATCGAGGCGCGCGGCTTCCTCCTCGCGGCCGCCGCGGCCTACGCGAGCGGCAGCGGGGTGCTCGCCGTCCGCAAGGGCGGGAAGCTGCCGCCGAAGACCCTCACCGTCGCGTACGACCTCGAGTACGGATCCGCGGAGCTCGAGGTGCGTCCCGACCGCTTCCCGGTCGGCGCCCGCGTGCTCGTGCTCGACGACGTGCTCGCCACCGGTGGCACCGTCGCCGCCACCTGCGCCCTGCTCGAGCAGGCCGGTGCGACCGTCGCGGGCGTCGGGGTGGTCATCGAGCTCACCGCGCTCGGCGGACGCGGGCGGCTCGCCGGGCGGGACGTCCTCGCCCTCACCGCCGTGGACTGACGCGGGATCCGCTCCTCCACAGCCCTCGTGGCGCGGCGCCCGGACCAGGCACCCGCACCCCTCGACCCACGCGGTCGCCCGCGGCGCGACGCTCGCCCCATGACCCAGATCGTCAAGGCGGCAGGGCCCGCCGACCTCCTGAGGCTCGTCCCGCGGCTCGTCGGCTTCAAGCCGGTGGAGAGCCTCGTGCTCGTCGCGTTCGAGGGCAGGCGCACCGGCGCCGCGATGCGCTTCGACCTGCCCGGCACCGACGACCCCCTCGTCCTCGAGGGCATCGCCCGCCATCTCATGGGCCTGCTGTGCCGGGTCGAGGGCGTCGACGGGCTCGTCCCCGTCGTCTACACCGCGGCCCCGCTCGCGGCCGCGCCGGTCACCCTCCTCGACCTGCTCGCCGCGGCCGCCGACGATGCCGGCCTCGTGGTCAAGGACGCGCTCTGCGTCGCGGGGGACGGCTGGGCGCGGATGCCCGACGGGCCACGGCATCCGCTCGCGGAGCTGGGGCCCGACTCCCCGCACCTGCTCGACCCGGCGGCCGAGCTGCGGCTGCCGGAGGTGAGCGACGCCGCCCGCGCCCGCTTCGCCGAGCAGCTCGCCGCCTGGCGCACCCGCCCCGCCGGGCCCGGCGGCGCCGTCAACACATTCCGACCCGGCGCCGACCTGGGGGGCCGGTCCTGCTCGCGAGGGGAGCCGTTCCTGCAGCGCGCGGCCCTCGGCCTCCGCACGGGCCCGCTGCTCGAGGGGATGCTCGCCGCCCACGCCACCGCGGACGACCCGTGCCCGTGCCTCGCCGCGCTCGCCGCGTTCGCCGAGGTGCCCGACCTCGCCGCGCACCTGCTGCTGCACATCGCGTGGGGGCCGCGGTTCGGCGAGCGCGTCCGCCGGTCCTGGCTCGAGCGCGACGAGGACGACGCCGAGGCGGAGGCCGCGCTGAACGGCGGCGAGGTGCGACGCCCCTCCGTGCCGCGGATCGAGGCCGGCATCCGCGCCGTCAAGGCGGCGATGGCCCACCTCGAGCCGGACTCGCGGGGGCCGCTCGCCGCCTGCGCGGCCTGGCTCGAGTGGGCGCTCGGCCGCGGCTCGCTCGCCGGCGCCTTCCTCGACACGGCGCTCGCCGTGCGGGAGCCGTCCGCGTTCGCCGTCGTGCTCGGGCTGCGCCTGCAGCGCGGCGTCCTGCCCGAGTGGGCGTTCCGCGAGCAGCCGGGCCTCTCGATCGAGGAGCAGCTGCGCCGCATCGCCTGACCGCATGCGCCCCTCCCGGCCGCGTAGACTCGATGGCCGCGATTCGGGAGGGAACCCGCGTGACCGACACGTCCGAGACCGAGCTGGGCCGCGAGCAGCAGTACGTCGCCGGCCTGTACGAGCGGCTCGACGCGCTCCGCTCCGAGACGGCGGCCGAGCTCGAGCGGACCCGGCGCGCCGGGGCGACCGGCACGCACCAGGCCCGCAGCGAGCGCGACGCGATGGCGCGGCTGTTCGAGGACCGCATCCGCCAGCTCACCGACGTCGACGAGCGGCTCGCGTTCGGCCGCCTGCAGACCGACGAGGGCACGCTCCGCTACATCGGCCGCATCGGCCTGCGCGACGACGACCAGCAGCCGCTGCTGCTCGACTGGCGGGCGCCCCAGGCGAGCGCCTTCTACCAGGCCACCGCCGCGACCCCGCTCGGCATCAAGGTGCGGCGGCACCTCGCGACCCGCGGCCGCGCCGTCACCGGCATCGAGGACGAGGTCTTCGACCCAGAGAACGTGCCGGAGGACACGACGCTGACCGGGGAGTCCGCCCTGCTCGCGGCGCTGTCGGCGCAGCGCACCGGCAGGATGCACGACATCGTCTCGACCATCCAGGCCGAGCAGGACCGCATCATCCGGTCCGAGGCGCGGGGCATCCTCGTCGTCGCCGGGGGGCCCGGCACGGGCAAGACCGCGGTCGCGCTGCACCGCGCCGCGTACCTGCTCTACGCGCACAAGGAGCGGCTCGCGCGCAACGGCGTGCTCGTCGTCGGGCCGTCCAGGAGCTTCCTGCAGTACATCGAGCAGGTGCTGCCGTCCCTCGGGGAGAGCGGGGTCGTGCTCCGCACGGTCGGCCAGCTCTACCCCGGCGTCGACGCGAGCGCCGTCGACCCGGCCGCCGCCGCGGCCGTCAAGGGCCGGTCCGTGATGGCCCAGATCCTCCGCCGGGCGGTGCACGCACGCCAGGTCGCGCCGACCGAGCCGCAGACGATCACCGTCGACAACGAGCGCCTCACGGTGCCGCCCGCACTGATCCAGCGGGCGATCCGCCGCGCCCAGCAGACCCGCAAGCCGCACAACGTCGCGCGGGTCACGTTCGTGCGGGAGGCGCTCGCCGACCTCACCGACCTGCTCGTCGACGCCGTCGCGGGCCGCGGCGGCACCATCGACGACGAGGACCGGCGCATGCTGCGCGAGGACCTCCGCACCGCGCAGGACGTGAAGGTGCTGCTCAACACCGCGTGGCTGCCGCTCACGCCGGAGAAGCTGCTCGGCGACCTGTACGCCCGGCCGGCCTACCTCGCCGCCGTGAGCCCCGAGCTCTCACCCGCCGATCGCGCGCTGCTCGCCAGGGAGCGGTCCGCGCCGCTCACCGTGGCCGACGTGCCGCTGCTCGACGAGGCGGCCGAGCTGCTCGGCGAGACCGACACCGGCGGCGACGCCCGGCGGCAGGCCCGGGAGGCGCAGCACCGGCGCGACGTCGAGAACGCGGAGGCGGCCATCCGCAACATGGGGGTCGAGGGCATCGTGTCGGCCGAGTCGCGCGCGGCGGGGGTCGCCCACCCCCGCGACAACCAGACAACCCCCCAACCCCCCCC
>JBQCCU010000044.1:0-3035 GCA_051961935.1 Amnibacterium sp.
GCGCCCGGCGTGAGCGCCGCGACGAGCGCGTGGCCCGACTCGTGCACGGCGACGTTCCTGCGCTCCTCGTCGAGGAGGAAGTTGCCGGGCTGCCGGGCCCCGAGCACGATGCGGTCCCTGGCGACCCCGAGGTCGTCGGCGGAGAGCACGGTGCGGCCGTCGCGGACGGCGACGATGGCCGCCTCGTTCAGCAGGTTGGCGAGATCCGCGCCGGAGAAGCCGGGCGTGGCCCTCGCGGTCACGCCGAGGTCGACGTCGGGCGCCAGGTGCTTGCCCTTCGCGTGCACCGCGAGGATCGCGGCCCGCTCGCCGGCCGTCGGCAGGGGGACGGCGACCTGCCGGTCGAAGCGCCCGGGCCGCAGCAGCGCGCGGTCGAGCGCCTCGGGCCGGTTCGTCGCGGCGAGCACGACGATGCCGGTGGCGGGCTCGAAGCCGTCCATCTCGGCCAGCAGCTGGTTCAGCGTCTGCTCGCGCTCGTCGTTGCTCGCGTACCCGGTGCCGCGGCGGCCGCCGATGCCGTCGATCTCGTCGATGAAGACGATCGCGGGCGCCCGCTTCCGCGCCTCGGCGAAGAGGTCCCGGACCCGGGACGCCCCGACGCCGACGAACAGCTCGACGTAGGCCGAGCCGGTGACGGGGAGGAAGGGCACCTCCGCCTCCCCCGCCACCGCGCGCGCCAGGAGGGTCTTGCCGGTGCCGGGCGGTCCCGTCATCAGCACGCCCTTCGGCCCGACGGCGCCGGCCGCCGCGTAGCGGCCGGGGTCCTTCAGGAAGTCGACCACCTCGGCCACGTCCCGATTCGCGGACTCGTAGCCGGCGACGTCGGCGAACCGCGTCGCGGGGCGCTGCGCGTCGACGACCTTCGGCTGCATCCGCCCGATCGCCCCGCCGAGCATCCCCTGCCCGCTCCTCGCCACGCGCCCGACGTAGAAGAAGTAGCCGAGCAGGAGCAGGAACGGCACGAAGGTGAAGAGCGTGCCCCAGATGGACGTGCTCACGGTCTGGGCGTCGAAGTGCGGCACGACCTTCGGGTCGTGCACGAGGGCGAGGAAGGTCGCGTCGGGGCCGTTCAGCCCGGTCGGGTAGTTCGAGGTGAACTGGGCGCCCTGGTCGAAGTCGGGGCGGTACTGCCCGGTGATGCCGCCGTCGGAGCGGAGGACGAGCGCCTGCACGTGGTGGGCGCGCAGCTGCGACAGGAGGGTGCCGTACTCGACGACGGCGACGTTCCCCTGACCGAGCAGGGGGCCGAACAGCAGCAGCACGGTGATCAGCAGCCCGACGGGGATCAGCCACTGCCGCCACACGGGCGGCTGCTGCGGCGGCCGCTTCGACGGGGACGGGTCCGGTGGCCCCGACCGTGCCTGCTTCGTCATGCGCGCTCCTCGCGGGCCGGTGGGTGTCGCGGCCGTCGCCGACGATCCTCCTGCGGTTCCGCGCGGTCCGACAGAGGCCTCCGGCCCATCAGGCGATCGGGAACCAGCCCTCCGGGGGCTCCTCCTTGCCGGACTGGGCGAGCCACTGGTCGGCCTGCTCCTGCAGGGCGCCGATCACGCGGAAGATCTGCTCCGCGGGCAGCCGCACCCGGGCCGCGACCTTCGCCGAGACGACCGGCACCGGCTCGCCATCGGGGCCGAGCTGCGGCTGGGGCGGCGCGACGAGCGACAGGAAGTCGATCACGAAGCTGGTGGGGTTGTGCCACACCGCGGCGAAGTCGGCGAACACGCCGATCTCCTGCTCGGGCGGCAGGTTGACGGCGATCTGCGGCAGCTGGGGCTCGTCGGTCACGGGCCGACCGTAGCCCCAGGGGGTGACCGATAGGTTGGTCCCGTGGAGCTCGCGGTCTACGCGGTGCTCGCGGTCGCGGTGATCGTCGCCGTCGCGGCGTTCGCACCGCGCCTCGGCGTCGCCGCGCCGATCGGCCTCGTCCTCGTGGGGGTGGGGCTGTCCTTCCTGCCCGGCGCCCCGTCCTTCCACGTCGAGCCGGAGCTCATCCTCGACGTCGTGCTGCCGCCGATCCTTTACGCGGCCGCGATCTGCGTGCCGCTCACCGACTTCCGCCGGAACGTGCTGCCGATCGCGAGCCTCTCGGTGCTGCTCGTCGTGATCACCGCGTTCGGGGCCGGGTTCGTGCTGTTCGCGCTGCTGCCGAAGCTCGCCCTCATCCCGGCGATCGGGCTCGGTGCCGTCATCGCCCCGCCCGACGCGGTCGCCGCCACGTCGGTCGGGCGCCGGCTGGGGCTGCCGGCCCGGCTGCTCACCGTGCTCGAGGGCGAGGGCCTCGTGAACGACGCGACGGCGCTCGTCCTCCTCCGCTCCGCGACGCACGCGGCCGCCGCGGGCGGGCTCCTCTCGCCGTGGGCCGTGACGGGCGACTTCGTCTTCGCGGCGGTCGTCGCGGTGCTCGTCGGCCTGCTCGCCGGCTGGCTGACCATCGCGGTGCGCACCCGGCTCGCGGACCCGGTGCTCGACACCGCCGTGTCGATCGCGGTGCCGTTCGTCGCCTTCGTCCCCGCGCAGGCGCTGAACGCCTCCGGGGTGCTCGCGGTGGTGGTCGCCGGGCTCGTCACGAGCCACTCGGCGCCCGCCGCGCTCACCCCGCAGGCCCGGATCAGCGACCGGATCAACTGGCGCACGATCCAGTTCCTGCTCGAGAACGGCGTGTTCCTGCTCGTCGGGCTCGAGCTGCGCACCCTGCTCGACGAGGTCGACCCGCGGGTGCTCGGCTACGGGCCGACGATCGTCGTGGGGCTCGCGGCGACCGCCGCGCTCGTGCTCATCCGCTTCGTCTGGATGGTGCCGCTCGTGCTCGCCCTGCGCGCCCGCGCCGCGTGGGCGGAGCGGACCCTGCTGCGGCAGTGGCTGGCCTTCGACGCCAACCGGCGGCGACGCCGGGGCCGCATCGCGACGCGGCTGTGGCGGCGTGCGCAGCGGTCCTACCCGCGCCGCAGGGCGGACCTCGAGGAGCTGCGGAAGGACGCGGTCGGGCCGCGCAGCGCCGCCGTGCTCGGCTGGTCGGGGATGCGCGGCGTGGTCAC
>JBQCCU010000045.1:0-3339 GCA_051961935.1 Amnibacterium sp.
ACCCTGGCCACCGCCGGTCTCTCCGAGCCCGGACCGCGCGCCGTCGTGCTGGTCGAGGGTCGCAGCGACCGAGCGGCGCTCCACGCGGCGGCGCAGGTGCTGGGCCGGGACCTCTCCGCCGAGCGGGTCGCCGTCGTGGCGATGGGCGGCATCACCAACCTCCTCCGGTTCACCGACGCCGCGGCGGCGGTCGCCCCAGGGGTCCCGACGGCCGCGCTCTGCGACGGCGGGGAGGAGCGGTGGCTCCGCCGTGCGACCGCACGCATGCCCATCCACCCGGCCATCGCGCTCTGCGACCGCGATCTCGAGGACGAGCTGCTCCGCGCCCTCGGCGACGAGCGCGCGCTCGCCGTGCTCGACGCCGCGGGCGAGCTCGGCGCCTTCCGCGGGTTCCCGGGGCAGCCCGCGCAGCGCCGCAGGCCCGTGACCGCGCAGCTGCACCGCTTCCTCGGCGTGGCGAGCGGACGGAAGACGCGGATGGCCGATCCGCTCACCGCGGCGCTCTCGGCCGCCGAGCTGCCGCCGCCGTTCCGGGCGCTGCTCGAGGCGGTCTGAGCTCGTCAGCCGCGCCGCGCCCGCGCGTAGGCGGGCTCGCGGAGCCGCCGCGTCCAGCGGTAGGTCCGCGCTCCCGGCAGCGGGTTCCGGACCGCGTCGAACCGCGGCGTGGGGCGGTCGATCGGGCCAGGCGCGGGCGTCAGCTCGAGGTCCGCGAAGCGGTGCCAGCGGCCGGTCGGGGTGGCGAACAGCAGCTCGAGGCGCCACGGCTCCCGCTGCAGGGCGGCCCGGAGGTCCTCCAGGTGCGCGGGCAGCGCGCCCGGCGTGCGCGAGCGGGCGGCGACGAGCACCGGGCCGTACGCGCCCCGGTAGGGCATCAGCGTGGAGAACCACGCGCCGCCGGGCGCCCGGCGGGGCGCGAGCACGAACCGTCCGGGCACGCCGAACCCGGTGGTCGACAGCAGCAGGTCCGCCGGCCCGTGCGGCGTGCCGAGCCGGACGGCGAGGCCGAGCACGTCGGGCAGCGCCGCCGGCAGGGACGCGCCCCGCGAGTAGCGGGCGGTCACCTGGGGCGGCGTCCCCGCGCCGCGCTGATCGATCCAGTCGATCCCCGAGACCGCCTCCGACGCCGGGCGCCAGGTGATCCTGCCCTGCAGCAGCACGCCGGTGGTGTGGATCGGGCGCGGCCCCCGCAGCCGCAGCAGCGCACCCATGAGCCCGGCCAGGGCACGGCCGGCGATGCGGGTGGGCGATGCACTCGTTGCCGCCATGGCGGGCACGGTTGCCGTTACGGCCGTGCAGCCGCTCTACCGGGCGGGGGTCGCCGCCCGCCCGCTCCCGATGCTCGGCGCGCTGTCGGACACCTCCCAGTAGCGTCGGTGTCGACCACAGGATTCGGTGAGGAGTTCCGATGCAGTTCCGCTATCTGGGCAGGTCCGGCTTCAAGGTGTCGGAGATCACGTACGGCAACTGGCTGACCCACGCGAGCCAGGTCGAGAACGACCAGGCGATCTCGTGCGTCAAGGCGGCGCTCGAGGCGGGGATCACCACGTTCGACACGGCCGACGTGTACGCGAACACCGGCGCGGAGACGGTGCTCGGTGAGGCGCTGAAGGGCGAGCGGCGCCAGTCGGTCGAGATCTTCACGAAGGTCTTCGGGCCCACGGGCCCCAAGGGGCACAACGACGTCGGGCTGTCCCGCAAGCACATCATGGAGTCGATCGACGGCTCGCTGTCCCGGCTGCAGACCGACTACGTCGACCTCTACCAGGCGCACCGCTTCGACTACTTCACGCCGCTCGAGGAGACGATGCAGGCGTTCGCCGACCTCGTCCGGATGGGCAAGGTGCTCTACGTCGGTGTCAGTGAGTGGACCGCCGACCAGCTCCGGGAGGGCGCAAGGCTCGCGAAGGAGCTGGGCTTCCAGCTCATCTCGAACCAGCCCCAGTACTCGGCGCTGTGGCGGGTGATCGAGGGCGAGGTGGTGCCCGTCTCGCAGGAGCTCGGCATCTCCCAGATCGTCTGGTCGCCGATCGCGCAGGGCGTGCTCACCGGCAAGTACCGGCCGGGTCAGCAGCCGCCGGAGGGCAGCCGCGCCACCGACACCAAGGGCGGCGCGAACATGATCAGCCGGTGGATGCGCGACGACGTGCTCGGCAAGGTGCAGGAGCTGCAGCCCATCGCGCAGGAGCTCGACCTCTCCCTGGCCCAGCTCGCGGTCGCCTGGGTGCTGCAGAACGACAACGTCGCCTCCGCGATCATCGGCGCCTCCCGGCCGGAGCAGGTGCACGAGAACGTGAAGGCCTCCGGCGTGAGCATCCCGCTCGAGCTGATGGAGCGGATCGACGAGGTGCTCGGCGACGTGGTCGAGCGCGACCCGAAGCGCACCCAGGACAGCTCCCCGAAGCAGCGGGAGGCGTAACCCCTCGCACCGGTGACTTGCCGCTTTCGGCCCCCCAAGCGGCCCTTGGAGGGCGAGACGTGGCAAGTCACCGGAGAGGGGGCGCCCTACACTCCGGCTCGTGCCGAACATCTTCGACGTGGCCGCCGCGGCCGGGGTGTCGCACCAGACGGTCTCGCGCGTCCTCAAGGGCGATCCGACCGTCCGCCCGCAGACCAGGGAGCGGATCGAGGAGGCCGTCGCGCGGCTCGGCTACCGGCCGAACGCGGCCGCGCGGGCGCTCGCCAGCCGCCGCACCCGCACCCTCGGCCTGATCACGGTGGGGCTGCCGCTGTACGGACCGTCGAGCACGACGCACGGCTTCAACCACGCCGCCCGGGCGGCCGGCTGGGACGTCTCCATCGCCGCCCTCGAGCAGACCGCCGCCCCCGAGGTGCGGCACGCCGTCGACGCGCTGCTCGGGCAGGACGTGCAGGCCCTCGTCCTCGTCGCGCCGCCGCCCGTGGTGGCGGATGCGCTCGCGGCGCTGCCGCTCGAGGTGCCGCTCGTGACCACCGCCCCGAGCGGCATCCCCGGCGCCCTCGCGGTGGGCATCGACCACGCGGCGGCCGCGGCGCTCGCGGTCGGGCACCTCGCCGACCTCGGGCACCAGGAGGTGCTGCACGTCGCCGGCCCCGCGGACTGGATCGAGGCGCGGGAGCGCGAGCGCGGCTGGCGCGAGGAGTGCGCCAGACGGGGCGTGCGCGCCCCGGAGGTGCTCCGCGGCGACTGGACCGCCGGCGGCGGCGCCGCCATCGGGCGCGCCCTCGCCGCAGGGGGCGCCCCGAGTGCGATCTTCTCCGCGAACGACCAGACCGCCCTCGGCCTGCTGTCCGCGTTCGCCGAGGCCGGCATCCGCGTGCCGGAGGAGGTGAGCGTCGTCGGCTTCGACGACATCCCGGAGG
>JBQCCU010000046.1:0-2124 GCA_051961935.1 Amnibacterium sp.
GGGCCCTCGCCGTCCTGCTGCCGGAGGCGTGGTCGCTCGAGGAGCGTCCGCTGCGGCCGCCGCGGCGTGAGGAGGACGCGCTCGTGCTCTCGGAGATGCGGAACACCGCCGCGGTGCTCGCGATGCGGCTCAGCGAGCGACCGGGCCGGCTCACGCCCACCGAGGAGCAGGACCACGCGGCCGCCGTGGCCCTGTACCGGTACGCGCACACCGCCCTCGACGACGGGTTCGCGGGGCTCGGGAGCCTCCCAGCCTGACCGGCCTGGCGTGCAGCCTGCCGGGGTTATCGTGCCGGGCATGCGAGCCGGGACCTGCGACGCCGTCGTGTCGAAGCACCTCCGGATCCTGCGCGCCCGCATCGCGGACCTGCAGCTGATCCTCACCGGCCGTGGCCCGATCATCGTGCCGACGATCGCCGAGGAGGCCCGCTTCCGCGAGGAGCTGCGCGAGGCGGACCGCGTGGAGCGCGGCCTCACCGAGCTGCTGCCCGCCTTCTGGCCGGTCACCGGCACGTCCCGGCGACGCGTGGGCCTCGTCGCGGAGGCCAGGGTGCTCGTGCGGCTGCGGGCGCTCGCGGCGGTGCTCGCGCTCGGGCTCGCGCAGCCGGAGCACCGGTCGGCCGATGACCGTGAGGCCGTGGCGCGCGCCCTGTTCCGCTGGACCGAGAAGGCGCTGCTGCCCTTCGAGTTCGATGAGAACGAGCTGCTGCCGGGCGGCTCCCTGCGCTACGAGCGGATCGTCGCGTACGCGATGTTCGGGCAGCGGTGGGGCTCGCTCTAGACGGTGAGCAGGTGCACGGCGGTGTCGCCGTAGGTGCGGGTCCGTTCGAGCCCCACCCCGGCCGGCAGGGTCGGCTCCCCACTCCGCGTGGAGCGTTCGAGCACGAGCAGCGCGCCGGGCGCGACGGTCACGAGCGCCGCGAGCGCATCCGTCACCGCCGCATCCGGCAGGTCGTAGGGGGGATCCAGGAAGACCAGGGTCGGCGAAGGACCGGCGGGGGTCGCGAGGTAGCCGGCGACGGGCTTCACGACCACCCGGGCGTCCAGCTCGAGCCCCTTCGGCGTCGCCCGGCGCAGCTGTGCGATGTTCTCCTTGATCACCCGCCCTGCGGCGAAGCCCTTGTCGACGAACACCGCGCCGGCCGCACCCCGCGACAGCGCCTCGAGCCCGAGGGCGCCGGACCCGGCGAAGAGGTCGAGCACGTGGGCGTCGCGCACGGCGTCCCTCGCCTCCAGCGTGGAGAAGAGCGCCTCCCGCACCCGGTCGCTGGTCGGGCGGGTGCCCGACGGCGGGGTCCGCAGCGGCAGCGATCCGGCCCATCCGGCGATGATGCGAGGCACGCGCCCATCCTTCCGCCTCCCCGAAGCGCAGGAGCAGCAGCACGTCAGCAGGACCATGTCGCTTCAGCAGGACGAGAGGGCCTGTCTCGTCCTGCTGCAGCGATCTCGTCCTGCTGTGGTGCTCGCGCTCGCCCTGATCAGGGGCGCCGTCCGCCGCTTGGTCGGTCCGGCCTCCTACCATGGCGCTATGCCGGGGCCGCTCGATCAGAAGCTCTCCGGCGTGCTGGGCGACCGCACCGCCAAGGCGCTCGGGCGCGCGCTCGACCTCCACACGGTCGGCGACCTCGTCTCGCACTACCCGCGCCGCTACATCAAGCGGGGCGAGCTGAGCCGGCTCGACGCCCTCCCGCTCGACACCGAGGTCACCATCGTGGCCGACGTGCTCCGCGCCGGCAGCAGGCCGATGTACGGCAAGCGCGGCACCCGCCAGGAGGTGCTGATCTCCGACGGCACCGGCACGCTCACCCTCGTCTTCTTCAACCAGCCGTTCCGCGTCCAGGAGTCGAGCCACGGCGCGCTCCGGCCGGGCGTCCGCGGCATGTTCAGCGGCAAGGTCACGTCCTACAAGGGCATGCGCGAGCTCACGCATCCGCGCTACCAGCTGTTCGAGTCGGATGCGGATGCGCCCCCCGACCCCGAGGTCGATCCGGAGGGCGCGCGCCGCTGGGCCGAGGTGCCGATCCCGATCTACCCGGCGTCCGGGCAGATCGACACGTGGCACATCCGCGACGCGGTCGCGCTCGCCCTCGACCACCTCGCCGGGCTCGAGGACCCGATGCCGCTC
>JBQCCU010000047.1:0-3805 GCA_051961935.1 Amnibacterium sp.
CCGAAGTCCGACGGACGAGTGTAGCGGACCTGGAGGGCCCCTTCCCCCGCGCGGATGCGGCTCGAGGCGCCCGTCGGCAGGCTCCTGCCACTCGGTTCCCACGGACACGGCCGTCACGCGGCTGCGCCGCGCGCCGGAACCGGCCGCGGGTCCCACGCTCCTGGTGCGCCGGGAGCCTGCTCAAGCGCTCGTGGCCTGCTGAAGCGCTCCCGGCGGCGTCGGCGGTCGGCTAGGCGGGGCGGCCGGAGTGCGTGATCGCGTCGAGGGCGCGGTCGACGACCTGCTCCTTCGAGCCGTGGATGCTGATCGTGGCGCCGTGCTCGTGCGTGCCGAGCGGTTCCAGGGTGTCGAGCTGCGAGTCGAGCAACGACGGCGGCATGAAGTGGCCGTGCCGCGCCTGCATCCGCCGCTCGAGCTCCTCGCGCGTGCCCGTGAGCAGCAGGAAGAAAGTGGCGGGCTCCTCCGCGCGGATGCGCTCCCGATACTTCCGCTTCAGGGCCGAGCACGCCATGACGACGACCCGGCCCTCGCCCTGCAGCCGCCGCATCTGGCTGCCGACGATGTCGAGCCACGGCGCGCGGTCGGCGTCGTTCAGAGGGATGCCGCTCGACATCTTCTCGACGTTCGCCGCCGGGTGGAAGTCGTCCGCGTCGAGGAAGACCCCGCCGACGCGCGCGGCGAGCCCCGCGCCCACGGTCGACTTCCCGGAGCCGGAGACGCCCATCACCACGATCGGAGGCAGGTCCACGGCTGCGACCGTAGCGCGCGGACTTCGGGATGAGCACGACGGCAGGACGAAATCGCTTCAGCAGGACGAAACGGGCGGTCTCGTCCTGCTGAAGGGGAAATGTCCTGCTGAAGTGCTCGCTGCGGGGTCAGTAGAACTCGCGGATGTTCACCGGGTTGATCAGGTCGCGCCCGTCCAGGTAGCGGGTGCAGTTCTCCGCGAAGAGCGTGGCGATCAGCTCGTCCTCGAGGTCGCTGAGCGCCGCGGTGTGGGGGCTGATCAGCACGTTCGGCTCGTCCCACAGCGGATGGCCGGCGGGCAGCGGCTCCGGGTCCGTCACGTCGAGCGCCGCGAAGCCGATGCGCCCGGCCCGCAGCTGGGCGAGGAGGGCGTCCTGGTCGACGACGGTGCCGCGGCCGACGTTCACGAGGACCGCGCCGGGCTTCGCGTTCGCGAGCACCTCGGCGCTCACGAGGCGCTCCGTGTCCGGCGTGCCGGGGAGCGAGATCACGATCCCGTCGAACTCCCCCACCCGGTCCGCGAGCGCATCGGGGTGGATGATCTCCTCCACGCCCTGGACGGCCACCTCGCGCCGGGAGGTGCCGGCCACGTGGGCGCCGAGCGCGGCGAGCTTCGCGGCGGTCAGCCGCCCGATGCCGCCGAGGCCGACGAGGAGCACGCGGCTGCCGTCGAGCCGCCGCATGATCCAGCGGCCGTCGGCCCACTCGTGGCGCCGCTGGTGCTCCTCGAGCCGGGGCAGGCTCTTGAACCCGGCGAGCAGCCCGAGCAGGCAGAACTCCGACAGCGGGACGGCGTGCACGCCGGCGGTGGTCGTGAAGCGGATGCGGCCGAGCTGCTCCTCGGTGAGCGCCGCTCCGCGCACCTGCGCACCGCCGCCGGCGGGCATCAGCTGCACCCACTGGAGGCCGGGGTTCGCCTCCACCGCGCGCTTCAGCTCCGCGGGCCGCTCCCCCGGGATGCCGTAGAGCACCTGCGCCGAGGCGAGCAGCGAGTCGAACCGCTCCTGCTGCTCCGGCGTGCGGGAGAAGGCGGGGTCGCCCGCGTGGTCGCCGGGGTGCCGCATCGGCGGCAGCAGCTCCTGCTCGACGACGAAGTCGATGCGGGGCTCGGCCGCGACCACCTTCGCGACGAGCTCGTCGGCGATGGGCGTCGCGGCGACGACGCGGAGACGGTCCTCCGGCATGGGCTCCCCCTGACGAATCGGGCGCTGCAGAATCGGGCGGCCGAAGCCTAGCCAGCACGGGCGGGGAGGGAGTCCCCCGCGCATCCCCGGGGTGCGGCACGGGATGCACGGATACAGTCGGCGAAACGGCATCCGACCCCCAAGGGAGCGCATCGTGAGCGACACCGGCACCTCCTCGACCGACACCACCGCGACCGCCGACATCGGGGTCGTCGGCATGGCGGTGATGGGCTCGAACCTCGCGCGGAACCTCGCCCATCACGGCCACACCGTCGCGGTCTACAACCGCACGGCGGCGAGGACCGACCAGGTGATGGCGGAGCACGGCTCCGAGGGCGACTTCGTGCCGTCGCACGACATCGACACCTTCGTCGCGAGCCTGAAGAAGCCGCGGACCGCGATCATCATGGTGCAGGCGGGCCGGGGCACGGATGCGGTCATCGACCAGCTCGCGGAGCGGTTCGAGCCGGGCGACATCATCGTCGACGGCGGCAACGCCCTCTTCACCGACACCATCCGGCGTGAGAAGGCGCTGCGCGACAAGCAGCTGAACTTCGTCGGCACCGGGATCTCGGGTGGCGAGGAGGGCGCCCTGAACGGGCCGTCGATCATGCCGGGCGGCTCCGCGGAGGCCTACAGGACCCTCGGGCCGATCCTCGAGTCGATCGCGGCCGAGGCCGAGGGCGAGCCGTGCGTCACCCACATCGGCACGGACGGCGCGGGCCACTTCGTGAAGATGGTCCACAACGGCATCGAGTACGCGGACATGCAGCTCATCGCCGAGTCGTACGACCTGCTGCGCCGCGTCGGCGGCCACGACCCGGCGGCGATCGCCGAGGTGTTCCAGGCGTGGAACGAGGGCGACCTCGAGTCCTACCTCATCGAGATCACCGCCGAGGTGCTGAAGCAGCGGGACGCCGAGACCGGCGAGCCGTTCGTCGACGTCGTCGTGGACCAGGCGGGGTCGAAGGGCACCGGCGTCTGGACGGTGCAGAACGCGGTCGGCCTCGGCATCCCGGTCTCCGGCATCGGCGAGGCCGTCTTCGCCCGCGCCGTGTCGTCGAAGCCCGAGCAGCGGGCCGCGGTCGGCGCGCTCCCCGGCGAGCGGCCGACCCCGGTCGAGAAGCCCCAGGGCTTCGAGGACGACGTGCGGGCCGCCCTCTACGCCTCGAAGGTGGTCGCCTACGCCCAGGGCTTCGACGTGATCATCGCGGGCGCCAAGGAGTTCGGCTGGGACATCGACAAGGGCGCGGTCGCGAAGATCTGGCGGGCCGGCTGCATCATCCGCGCCCGGTTCCTGAACCGCATCGTCGAGGCGTACGAGCGGAACCCCGAGCTGCCCACCCTGCTGGCGGACGAGTACTTCGCGAAGGCGGTCGCGGACGGCGAGGCGGCCTGGCGCCGTGTGGTCTCCACCGCCGCCCTGTCGGGCGTGCCGATCCCCGGCTTCGCGTCGGCGCTGTCGTACTACGACTCGCTCCGCGCCGACCGGCTGCCGGCCGCGCTCATCCAGGGCCAGCGGGACTTCTTCGGGGCGCACACGTACCGCCGGGTCGACAAGGAGGGCACGTTCCACACCCTCTGGGGCGAGGACCGCAGCGAGGTCGCCGCCGAGGGCTCGTCGCACTGAGGCGCGGACCGTGGAGCTGATCCTCGTCCGGCACGGCGAGAGCGCCGCGAACGTGCTCGCCGAGCAGGCGGAGCACGCGGGCGACCTGCGCGTGCCGGTGCCCGCGAGGGACGCCGACGTGGAGCTCTCCGACCGTGGCCGCGGTCAGGCGGAGGACCTCGGCCGGCGGCTCGCCGCCGAGCCGGAGGTCGACGCGCTCTGGGTCTCCCCGTACCGGCGGGCGCGGGCGACGGCCGAGCTGGCG
>JBQCCU010000048.1:0-2115 GCA_051961935.1 Amnibacterium sp.
ACCTCGCGGTGGTGCTCGAGGCCATCGTGCACGCGGTCGAGCGGGAGCGGATCGACGTGGTGCTCGTCGCAGGGGACGTGTTCGACTCGTCCACCCCCTCCACGGCCGCGATCGAGCTCTTCCAGAGCGCCCTCGCCGGCATCCGGCACGCGGGCGCGGCGATCGTGCTGACGAGCGGCAACCACGACTCGGTCACCCGCCTCGGCATGCACGCCGACTGGCTCGGCGCGGCCGGCATCCATCTCGTCACCAGGACCGACCGGATCGCGGAGCCGGTGCTGCTCGCCGACGAGCACGGGCCCGTCGCCGTCTACGGCATCCCGTACCTGGAGCCGGCGCTGTTCGCGCAGGAGCGGCCGGGGCAGCGGGCCCGCACCCACGAGCAGGCGCTCGGGCTCGCGATGGGGGAGGTGCGGGCCGACCTCGCGGAACGCTCTGTGCGGTCCGTGGTGCTGGCCCACTGCTTCGCGGCGGGCGTGCCCGCCGGCGACGTCGAACGCGACCTGAGCCGGGGCGGCCTCGACCTCGTGCCCGCCTCCGTGTTCGACGGGCCCGACTACGTGGCCCTCGGCCACATCCACGGGCGCGCGACGATCAGCCCGCGGGTGCGGTACTCGGGTGCGCCGCTGCACTACTCGTTCGGCGAGGCCGGCAAGCCGCGCGGCGGCTGGATCGTGGACCTCGGCGCCGACGGGCTCACGGACGTGCGGTGGCTCGACCTGCCGGTCCCGCGCCCGCTCACGGTGCTCACCGGACCGCTCGACACGCTGCTCACGGACGAGGCGGCCGAGTCGGCCCACGAGCACTGGGTGAAGGCGGTCGTCACCGACCAGGTGCGGCCGACCGACGGCATGCGCCGGCTGCAGCGCCGCCTCCCGCACTGCGTCGCCTTCGAGTGGCGTCCCGCCACGGTGGCGGATGCGGGGGAGGCGTCGTACGCGGAGCGGGTGCGCGGCCGCACGGACGTCGAGCTCGTCGCCGACTTCCTCGCCCTCACCCGCAACGGCGCCGGTCCGAGCCCGTTCGAGCGCGACCTCGTCGAGCGCCTCCTGGCGGGCGCCGCGTGAGGATCCTCGGCCTGACCGTGGCCGGGTTCGGCCCGTACCGATCGGAGCAGCGGGTCGACTTCCGGCGGTTCGACGACGACGGCATCTTCCTGATCGCCGGGCGCACCGGCGCCGGCAAGTCGAGCATCCTCGACGCCGTCTGCTTCGCCCTCTACGGCGACGTGCCCCGGTTCGAGCGGCGCGAGAACCAGGTGCGCAGCCAGCACTGCGGCCCCGCGGACCCGAGCGTCGTGGAGCTCGAGTTCCAGGTGCGGGACACCGTGTACCGCATCCGTCGCACGCCCCGCTACGAGCGGCTGAAGCGGTCCGGCAGCGGCACCACGGTCGCGGAGCCGGAGGCGGAGCTCGCGGTCCTCGCGCAGGACGGGCCGCGGGTGATCGCCACCCGCCCGAAGGACGTCGGCATCGCGCTCGCCGAGCTCCTGCCGATCAGCAAGGACCAGTTCCTGCAGGTGATCCTGCTCGCGCAGAACCGGTTCCAGGAGTTCCTGCTCGCACCGACCGACAAGCGCCGCGAGCTGCTCCGCACCCTGTTCGGCACGGACCGCTTCCAGCGGCTGGAGCGGGACCTCACGGAGCTGCGCACCCGGATGGGCGCAGACCTGGAGGCGACGGCGAAGGAGATCGCCGCCCGCGCGGACACCGTCGCGGATCTCGTCGGGACCGAGGCGCCTGCCGATCCCGACTCGGCGTGGTTCGCGTCCCTCGCCGACGCGGCCGACACGGCCGTCGTCGCGGGGGAGTCCGCGGCGGCGGCCGCCCGCGCCCGGCTGGACGAGGCGGAGGGCGCGCTCACCGGCCTGCTCCAGGTGGCCGCGCTGCTGGAGCGCCGGGACGGCGCACGGTCCCGCCTCGTCGCGCTGACCGCGGAGACCGAGCGCATCGGGCTGCTGCGAGCCCGGCTGGCCGATGGGCGCCGCGCCGAGGCCGTCGCCCCCCGGCTCACCGCCCGCGCCGCGGCGGTCGCCGCGGCCGGCACCGCCCGCGCGCAGCGGGACGAGACGGCGGAGGCGCTGCGCCGGCACCCGCCGCGACCGCAGGGCCCGAC
>JBQCCU010000049.1:0-3060 GCA_051961935.1 Amnibacterium sp.
CGCGTTCGAGCAGGCGCTCGGCGGCGGCTACGCCATCCGGGAGCCGGTCGCCGGCCCGGCGCTCGGGGCGGCGCTGTACGCGCGCCGGCGGGCCGAGCAGCACGCGCACTGACCACCGGCCCGGGCGGCCCCTCATCCGGATGCGGTAAGCCGGAGGGGTGGATCCGACCGGCCGGGAGCGCGACGAGACCGTCGTCGCCACCCGCGCCGGCCTCGTCCGCGGGCGGCGCGAGCACGGCCTGATCGCGTGGCGCGGCATCCCGTACGCCGCGCCGCCGATCGGTGCGCTCCGCTACCGCGCGCCGCGTCCGCCCGAGCCCTGGGACGGCGTCCGCGACGCCACCGCCCACGGCCCCCTGCCGCCGCAGCCGCGCACCTCGACGGCGGCGGGCGCCGGCCGCCGCACCGTGCTGTCCGAGGACGCCCTCACGATCTCCGTGCTCCGCCGCGCCCGTACGAGCGGTCGCCGGCCGGTGATGGTCTTCATCCACGGCGGCGGGTTCGGCATCGGCGGCGCGAGCGCAACGGCCTATGCGGGCGAGCGCCTCGTCGCGCACGGCGACGTCGTCTTCGTCGCCTTCAACTACCGTCTCGGCGCGCTCGGCTGGGTCGACCTCTCCCGCTTCAGTCGCCCCGATGCGCCGATCGAGGGCAACCTCGGCCTCCGCGACCAGATCGCGGCGCTGACGTGGGTGCGCGACAACGTCGCCGCGTTCGGGGGCGACCCGGACGACGTCACCGTGTTCGGCGAGTCGGCGGGGGCGACGGCGGTGCTGACGCTGCTCTGCGTGCCCGCAGCCCGCGGCCTCGTGCACCGCGCGATCGCGCAGAGCCCCGTGATCGGCGCGGTGCCCGATGGGGCTCGCGCCGCGGCGTGGGCCGACGAGTTCCGGCAGCTGCTCGACGCGACGCCCGCCGCCATGCCGGAGCGGCTGCGGACCGCCGACGTCGCCGAGCTGATGACGGCGACGAAGCGGCTCGGGGACCGCATCAGCGAGGAGCACCCGGGCGTGCTCCTGCTCGCGCCGGTCGCCGACGGGGACCTGCTGCCCGCCCGGCCGCTCGACGCGTTCGCGGCGGGGGAGTCGGCGCCCGTCCCCCTCGTGATCGGCACGAACGCGGACGAGGGCACCCTGTTCCAGCTGCTGGTCCGCGACCTCGCCGCGACACCGGGGCACATCGACCGGCTCTTCGCGCAGACGCTGCCGAGCGCCCGGGAGGCGATCCTCGACGGCTACCCCGCGTATCCGCGCGGCCGCTCCATCGCCGGGCTCGTGACGGACCTCATGTTCTGGGCGCCCGCCGTCGCGGCGGCGGCCGGCCACTCGGCCGTCGCGCCCACCTGGATGTACCGGTTCGACTTCACGACGCCGCTGCTGGACCGCGTCGGGCTCGGGGCGACGCACGCCGCGGAGCTCGACTTCGTGTTCGGGCGGCCCGATTCCGGCTTCCAGCGGGTCTTCGGGCTGCTCGGCGGCCGGTACGAGGCCCGCGCGGTCGTGCGGCGGATGCACCGGCGCTGGCTCCGCTTCGCGACGGCGGGGGATCCCGGCGCCGACTGGCCCCGCTACGAGCCGGAGCGGAGGGAGACGCTGGTGATCGACGCTGTCGAGCGGATCGAGCCGGACCCGAGGGCCGAGGTGCGCCGGGCGTGGGAGCCGCTCACGGCCCTGCGCTGATCAGCGCCCGCACGGCGGCCAGGTCGAGGTCGTACGGCCCGACCCGAGTCAGCACCCAGTCGGCGCCCGCCGCGCCCCAGGGAGCGGGATCGACGCCCGGCTGCAGGTCGACGACGAGATCGCCGGTCACCTCCGGCCGCAGCGCGGCGAGCTGCTCGGGCGTCTCGATCTGGATGGGGAAGTACCCGTCGAACCGCGCCGCGCGCCGCAGCGGGGCCCGGTTGGGGAAGCGGCCGGCGATCCAGATCGGGATCGGCCGGGGCGGCGCCGGCAGGAACCGCACGTCGTCCACCCGGTAGTGCTCGCCCTCGTGCTGCACGGGCTCGCCGGAGAGCAGCCCGGTGAGCACCTCGAGGCCCTCGTCGAGCATCCGGCCCCGCACCTTCGGATCCGTCTCGTCGCCGAACGCGCCGAACTCGCCCGCGCCCCAGTCGTCGCCGATGCCGAAGCCGAGCACGAGGCGGCCGCCGGACAGCACGGCGAGGCTCGCCGCCTGCCGGGCGAGCACCTGCGGGCGGCGCCGGGGGAGCGGCGTCACCATCGGCCCGAACACGAGCCGCTCGGTGCGGAGTGCGATCGCCGCCATGCAGATCCACGGGTCCGCGATCGCCTGCACGGGCGGGCTGTAGCGGATGTGGTCCCAGACGAAGAGGCCCTCCCAGCCGGCCGCCTCCGCGTCGGCGGCGAGCTCCCCGATCAGGCGGGGATCGGCGAGGACGTCGAACGGGGCGAGGAAGAGTCCGCGGTGCACAGGCTCATCCTCCCGGGTCAGCGGCTAACGACCCGCCAGTCGCTGAAGTGGGCGTTCCCGGACGCCCAGGCGGCCTCGCTCATCCGCTCGGTGAGCTGGTGGGCGAGGTCGATGGTGAGCGGGACGCGCGGGGTGATGCCGGCGACGGTCCACCGGGGTTCGGCGGCGGCCGGCGCCGCGACCGCGACGGTGAAGCCCGTGGTGCGCTCGAGCAGGCCGGCGAGCCGCTCCGCGGCCGCGCGGTCCGTGGCGGTGAAGAGGACGCCGAGGCGCTGGGACGAGCCGATCGCGGCCCCGCTCGCGCGGACGACGTCGACGTCGTGGGCCTCCTTGGGCAGCACCGACTGCTCGACGGAGGAGGGCACGCGGTCGAGCTCGCGGGAGCCGGCCGCCGTGATCGAGAGCGAGGAGTCGAGCTCGGCGACCGTCATCGTCGAGTCCTCGTCCGGCGCCGCGGCCGCGTGCAGCGCGAGGCCGCCGAGGACGAGCACCGCCGCCCCGAGGGCGCCGATCGCGGTCCGGGTGACCGCCTTCCGCAGCCCGGCGGGGGTGGTGCGCGGAGCGGGGAGGGCGGCGTGAGCAGTCACGCTCGCAGTCTGCGCTCGTCCATCCATGTGCTCCCGCCCCCAC
>JBQCCU010000050.1:0-5104 GCA_051961935.1 Amnibacterium sp.
TACTCGCGCGACCGCTACTTCCAGGCGGACGTGCCGAGCGACGAGCAGCTGATCGCCGAGGGCATCGAGGGGCAGGTCCCGTACCGCGGGCCGGTCGCGAGCGTGGTCTACCAGCTGCTCGGCGGCCTGCGGCAGTCGATGTTCTACGTCGGTGGCCGAACGGTCCCCGAGCTGAAGGAGCGGGGCCGCTTCGTGCGCATCACCGCGGCGGGCCTGAAGGAGTCGCACCCGCACGACGTGCAGATGGTGGTCGAGGCGCCGAACTACCGCCGCTGACGCCGGCGCCGGAACGGGCCGCCCGCGTCCGTACGGCTTCGGGACGGATGCACCGGCTCGCCGCCGTACGGATGTCTCGAAGGCGTCCACGCGACGCGGGGGCGCGCGCATCGCGGCCGAGGGCGGCGCGGCGCTAGCATCGCGGCTGGTGGTGCCGCGTGCGCCGCCGGGATGCGAGGACGCATGGACGAGCGGCAGTCCGGCCACCGGGCGCCGTCCATCCGCGACGTCGCCGAGGCGGCGGGCGTCTCGTACCAGACCGTGTCCCGGGTGCTCAACGAGCACCCGAAGGTGCATCCCGACACGGCGGCGCGGGTGCAGGCGGCGATCGGGGAGCTGGGCTACCGGCCGAACCGCGCGGCGCGGGCGCTCGTCACCAAGCGCACCCGCACGCTCGGCGTGCTCATCACCGCCCGACCCCTCTACGGACCGTTCAGCTCGTTCCTCGCCATCGAGCAGGCGGCGCGTGAGCGCGGCTACGCGGTGACGGCGAGCCCGAACGCCTCCGACGACGTCGCCGACATCGCGCAGGCCATCGACTCGCTGCTCGCCCACGGCGTCGAGGGGATCGTCGCGATCGCGCCGCAGGACCGCGCGCGCGACACGATCCACCGCATCGGCGCGCGGGTGCCGGTGCTCACCCTGCAGGGGGCGCCCGACGAGGTGGACGGCGTCCCGATCGACCAGCGTGGTGGCGCCAGGCTGGCCACCCGGCACTTGATCGAGCTCGGGCACCGGCGCATCCTGCACATCCCCGGTCCCCCCGGTTGGGCGGAGGCGGAGGAGCGGCGCCGTGGCTACCTCGAGGAGATGGCGGCGCACGGGCTCGAGCCGCTGCTGGCCGAGCCGGGGGACTGGACGCCGGAGGCCGGCTACGTGAGCGGCCGCACGGCGCTCGCGCGCTGGGACGTCACCGCCGTGTTCACCGCGAACGACGAGATGGCCGTCGGCCTGCTCGCCGCGGCCGCCGAGACGGGCCTCAAGGTCCCGCAGGACCTCAGCGTCGTCGGCTTCGACGACGTGCCGTACGCCCGGTACCTCGCGCCGCCGCTCACGACCGTCGAGCAGGACTTCAACGAGATCGGCCGGCGCGCCATCGACGCGCTGATCGACGAGATCGAGCACGGCGTCGCGCTGCCCAGGACCCCGCCGCTGCCGTGGCGGCTGATCGTCCGCGCGAGCACCGCCGAGGTCACGGTTCGAACGCGGCTCGCCGCGCATGTTGACGCCGACAGGGCGCTCGGCCGTAGTATTCGACCGCCGGTGTGAACGTTTCGCATCAGCAGGCGTCCGCAGAGGTGTTCGTCCTGCATCCTGACGACGGAGTCGGGGCGATCAGGCGGCGGCACACGCATACACACGAAGGAGTGGGCATGGCAGACACGAGCTCGGGACGGTTCCTCATGGACCGCCGCAGCGTCGTCAAGGGACTCGGCCTCGGGGCCGTCGGTCTCCTCAGCGCACCGGTTCTCGCCGCGTGCAGCAGCGGTGGCGGCTCCGGCAGCGGCGGGAGCGGCGGAGGGGGCGGCGGCAGCCTGACCTTCGGCTCGAACGCCTCGGACCCGGTGCCGAAGAAGGCCTACGCGGCGTTCGTGTCCGCCTTCGAGAAGAAGTCGAAGGACAAGGTCACCGTCAACACGAGCGACCACAACAGCTTCCAGGACAAGATCACCAACTACCTCCAGGGCAGCCCGGACGACGCCTTCACCTGGTTCGCCGGCTACCGGATGCGCTACTACGCGTCGAAGGGCCTCGTCGCCGACATCAGCGACGTGTGGAGCAAGATCGGCAGCAACTACTCCGACGCGCTGAAGAAGGCGTCGACGGGCGACGACGGCAAGCAGTACTTCGTGCCGAACTACAACTACCCGTGGGGCTTCTTCTACCGGAAGTCCTTCTGGCAGCAGAACGGCTGGTCGGTCCCCGGTACCTGGGACGAGCTGATCTCCCTGGCGAAGAAGATGAAGGCCAAGGGCATCATCCCGATCGCCTTCACCGACAAGGACCAGTGGCCCGCCTGCGGCACGTTCGACTACCTGAACATGCGCATCAACGGCTACCAGTTCCATGTCGACCTGTGCGCGCACAAGGAGGCCTGGAACTCCTCGAAGGTGCAGGAGGTGTTCGACACCTGGAAGGAGCTGCTGCCCTACTACGACCCGAGCGCCGCGGGCCTCACCTGGCAGGAGGGCGCCACGAAGCTCGGTAAGAAGCAGGCGGGCATGATGCTGCTCGGCTCCTTCATCACGCAGCAGTTCACCGACCCGGCGGTCCTCGCCGACATCGACTTCTTCCCGTTCCCGGCCGTCAAGGTCGAGGGCACGGACGCGGTCGAGGCGCCCATCGACGGCCTCATGCTGTCGAAGAAGGGCGGCCAGAACCAGGCGGCGAAGGACATGCTCGCGTTCATGGGCACGGGCGCCGGCCAGGAGGCCTACTACTCCGTCGACAAGTCGAACATCATGACGGCGAAGGACGCGGACACCTCCGGCTACTCGGCCTTCACGAAGAAGCTCGCGGACGTCATCGCGAACGCGAAGTCGATCAGCCAGTTCTTCGACCGCGACGCGCTGCCCGCCATGGCGGCGAACGTGCTGGAGCCGGCGATGCTCAACTTCATCAAGGGCGGGTCCGTCAACCTCGCCAACATCGAGTCGCAGGCCAAGACGCTGTACGCGCAGCAGTAGCGGGCAGCGATGTCGGCACCGCTCGTCGCGCTCGGCGACACCGAGGTCGGGTCGGGGGTCACGCCCCCGGCCCGGCGTCGGCGCCTGCGTCAGCTGAACACCCGCGACCGCGTCGTCCTCGGCGTGATGATCGCGATCCCGACCCTCATCCAGGCGCTCTTCGTCTGGATCCCCATGCTCGCCTCGATCGGGCTCTCGTTCGCGAAGTGGGACGGCCTCGCGCTGTCCGACATCCATGGCAACGGGGTCGTCAACTACCAGTTCGTGTTCGCGCAGTCACCGCAGTTCTGGCCCGCGGTGCTGCACAACGTCCTGTGGCTGGCGTTCCTCGCCGTGATCGGCACGCCACTCGGCCTGCTGCTGGCGGTGCTGCTGGATCAGAAGATCCGCGGGACCCGCATCTACCAGACGATCTTCTTCATGCCGGTGATGCTGTCGCTGGCGCTGATCGGCATCATCTGGGAGCTCGTCTACTCGCAGGACAACGGGCTGCTGAACTACCTGCTCGGCACGTCGGGCACGTCCCGCGCGATCGACTGGTTCGGCAACTCGCACGTGAACCTGTGGGCGGCGCTCATCGCGGCGACCTGGCGGCACGCGGGCTACATCATGATCCTGTACCTGGCGGGCCTGAAGGGCGTCGATCCCTCCCTGCGGGAGGCCGCGTCGCTGGACGGGGCGAACGGGCGGCAGACCTTCTTCCGGGTCGTCTTCCCCGCCATGGCGCCGACGAACGTGATCATCGTCGTGATCACGGTCATCGAGTCGCTCCGGGCGTTCGACATCGTCTACGTGATCAACCACGGCACGAACGGCCTCGAGCTGCTCTCCGTGCTGGTGGTGCAGTACCTCGTCGGTGAGACGCAGGTGATCGGCATCGGCTCGGCGTTCGCGGTCGTGCTGCTCGTGATCTCGCTGGTGCCGATCGTGATCTACCTGTCCCGCACGTTCAGCACGAAGGAACGGTGACGAAGTGACGAGCACCACCACGTCCACCGCTCGCGCCGCGAGGTCACGGGACGAGTCGCGGCCCGCCGCGGTCGCTCGCTCGAGGTCGAAGCGCGGTGGCACCGTCTGGCCGACCTACCTGTTCCTCACGGTCATGGCCGTGATCTGGCTGATCCCGCTGCTGTGGGCGGTCTACACGTCGCTACGGCCGAAGGCCGACACCGACAAGTACGGGTACTTCAGCATCGCCGGCCACTTCGACCTCGGGAACTACGCCCAGGCCTGGACGCAGGGCGGGTTCCTCACCTACTTCGGCAACTCGGTGCTCATCACCGTGCCGACGGTGATCCTCACCCTGCTGTTCGCCTCGATGATGGCGTTCGCGGTGAGCCGCTTCTCGTGGCGGTTCAACGTGACGCTGCTCATCATGTTCACCGCCGGCAACCTGCTGCCGCCGCAGGTGCTCGCGTCGCCGCTGTTCGAGATGTTCAAGCTGGTGCAGCTGCCCTACTGGCTGTCCGACTCCGGCACGATGCTGAACCAGCTGTTCAGCGTCGTCATCGCGAACACCGCCTTCCAGATCGGCTTCTGCACGTTCGTGCTCTCGAACTACATGAAGGCGATCCCGATGGAGCTCTCCGAGGCCGCCCGTGTGGACGGCGCGGGGGTGTGGACGCAGTACTGGGGCATCATCATGCCGCTCACCCGGCCGGCGCTCGCGGCCCTCGGCACGCTCGAGGTCATCTTCATCTACAACGACTACTTCTGGCCGCTGATCCTGATCCAGACGGGCAACCGCCTGCCGATCACCACCGCGATCAACAACCTGCAGGGCGAGTTCCTCTCGAACTACAACCTGCTGGCGGCCGGTGCGGTCATCACCGTGATCCCGACGCTCATCATCTACCTGGCGCTGCAGCGCCAGTTCATCGCGGGACTCACACTCGGCGCCAACAAGGGCTGATCCACCATGTATGCGGCGGGCACCCGCGGTCCCCGCCGCATCCGCGCGTCCGTCCCACCATCGAAGCCCACGGAGGACCCATGCCCGCACTGCACCGCCTGGCCAACGGCGGCGTCGGCCTGATCGTCGACACCACCGGCGACGACCCGGTCGTCGTCCACTGGGGCGCCGACCTCGGCGACGCGGAGCTCGACCCCGCCCTGCTGCTCCCCGCCGTCGCCCACTCGAT
>JBQCCU010000051.1:0-2427 GCA_051961935.1 Amnibacterium sp.
CGTCTTCGACCAGGGGCAGGACGACGGGCTCGCCTACCTCGTCATGGAGTACCTGCAGGGCATCACGCTGCGCGACCTCCTCGGCGAGTACGGGCGGCTCACGCCCGACCAGACGATGGACATCCTGGAAGCGGTGCTCGCGGGTCTCGTCGCCGCCCACAAGGCGGGGATCATCCACCGGGACCTGAAGCCCGAGAACGTGCTCCTCGCCGACGACGGCCGGATCAAGATCGGCGACTTCGGGCTCGCACGCGCCGCGACCTCGCACACCGCGAGCGGGCAGGCCCTGCTCGGCACGATCGCCTACCTCTCCCCCGAGCTCGTCACCAGGGGCATCGCCGACACCCGCAGCGACGTCTACGCGGTCGGGATCATGATGTACGAGATGCTCACGGGCGAGCAGCCGTTCAAGGGCGAGCAGCCGGTGCAGATCGCCTACCAGCACGCGAACGACTCCGTGCCCGCGCCGAGCCTCAAGAACCCCGAGGTGCCTGCGGCGCTCGACGACCTCACGCTGTGGGCGACCGCACGCGACCCGGAGCAGCGGCCGCGGGACGCCCGCGCGATGCTCGACCAGCTGTTCGAGACGCAGCACCTCATCCGCGACGGGCGGTCCGCGACGGGGCCGCAGCAGCGCACGACCGTGCTGCCCGCGGCGACGACCCGCATCCCCGCCGTGCGACCGTCGGCGCCCGCCCCGCGTCCGCGGACGGCCGCGGTGCCCGTCGGGGCGCCGACCCGGCTCGCGATGGCCGCCGCGCGGGCGAAGCGGCGCGGCGCCTGGACCCTCGTGGTCGTGCTCGTCGCCGGCCTTCTCGCCGCCGGCACCGGCTGGTGGCTCGGCGGGTCCGCCGCCTCCGCCCACGCGGCCGGGTCCCGGCCGGCGGTCGCGCTCGCAGGCACCACGAGCCGGGCCGTGCCGGTGCCGATCGTCACCGGCGAGCGCGCCGCCGCGGCCGGCCGGCTGCTCGAGGCGGCCGGCTTCCGGGTCGGGCCCGAGGCCCACGTCGCCTCCGCCCGCCCGGCCGGCCGCGTCGTCCGCGTCACGGGCGACTCCGGCGCGCCGCTGCCGCCCGGTGCGACGCTCCCGGTCGGCACCCGGCTCTCGCTCGTCGTCTCGGCCGGGCCGGCCGCCTGACCCCTACCGGCGGGTGAGCTCCTCGGCCACGAGGAAGGCGAGCTCGAGCGACTGCATGTGGTTCAGCCGCGGGTCGCACAGCGACTCGTAGCGGGTCGCGAGGTCGCCCTCGTCGATGTGCTCGGATCCGCCGAGGCACTCGGTGACGTCGTCGCCGGTGAGCTCGACGTGGATGCCGCCCGGCCACGTGCCCGCGGTCCGGTGCGCGGCGAAGAAGCCCTGCACCTCGTCCACCACGTCGTCGAAGCGCCGCGTCTTGTAGCCGGTCGGCGTGGTGATGCCGTTGCCGTGCATCGGGTCGGTGATCCACAGCGGGGTCGACTCGAGCCGCTTCGACGCCTCGAGCAGCGGCGGGAGGGCGTCGCGGATGCGACCGGCCCCCATCCGCGTGATCAGCGTGAGGCGGCCGGGCTCCCGGTCGGGGTCGAGCAGGTCGACGAGCCGCTCCAGCTCGTCGGGCGTGACGGACGGCCCGAGCTTCACCCCGATGGGGTTGCGGATACGGGAGACGAAGTCGAGGTGCGCGTGCCCGATCGCGCGGGTGCGCTCCCCCACCCACACGAAGTGGGCCGAGGTGTCGACCGGGGTGCCGTTGCGGGAGTCGATGCGGGTCATCGCGCGCTCGTACTCCATGAGCAGCGCCTCGTGCGCGGTGTAGAACTCGACGCGCTTCAGCTCGTCGAAGTCCGCGCCCGCGGCCTCCATGAAGCGCACGGCGCGGTCGATCTCGCCGGCGAGCCCCTCGTACCGCTGGTTGGCGGGGTTCGCGGCGAAGCCGCGGTTCCAGCTGTGCACCTGCCGGAGGTCGGCGAAGCCGCCCTGCGTGAAGGCGCGGACGAGATTCAGCGTCGCGGCGGCCGTGTGGTAGCCCCTGACCAGCCGTGCCGGGTCCGCGCGGCGCGACTCGGCGGTGAACTCGTAGCCGTTGACGATGTCGCCGCGGTAGGCGGGCAGCGTCACGCCGTCGCGCGTCTCGGTCTCGCTCGAGCGGGGCTTCGCGAACTGGCCCGCCATCCGGCCCATCTTCACCACCGGCACCGAGGCGCCGTAGGTGAGCACGACCGCCATCTGCAGGATCGTCTTCACGCGGGCGCGGATCTGGTCCGCGGTCGCCCCGGCGAAGGTCTCGGCGCAGTCGCCGCCCTGCAGCAGGAACGCCTCGCCCCGCGCGGCCTTGGCGAGCCGGTCGCGCAGCTGGTCGATCTCGCCGGCGAAGACGAGCGGCGGGAAGGTCGCCAGCTGGGCCGACGCCGCGTCGATCGACTCGGAGTCGGGCCAGTCGGGCTGCT
>JBQCCU010000052.1:0-5943 GCA_051961935.1 Amnibacterium sp.
GAGAGGATCCTCGTGCTCGAGCACGGCGTCGTCGTCGCCTCCGGCACCCACGGCGAGCTGCTCGAGTCCTCCCCCGAGTACGCCGAGATCGTGTCCAGCCAGCTCTCGATGGAGGAGGCCAGATGAGCGCCTCGACCCCCACCCGCGCCGGGCGCCCGCCGGCCAGGCCCCGCGGGCCCGGCGGTGGCGGTCCGTTCGGCGGCATGGGCATGCCGGTGGAGAAGGCCATGCGGTTCGGCCCCTCCGCGAAGCGGCTGCTCGGTCGACTGGCGCCCGAGCGTCCCTGGGTCGTGCTCGTGCTCGCGCTCGGCGTCTCGAGCGTCGTGCTCGCCGTGCTCGGCCCGAAGCTGCTCGGCCAGGCGACGAACCTGATCTTCGCGGGCATCCTCGGCAAGCAGCTGCCCGCCGGGGTGTCCAAGGCGCAGATCCTGCAGCGGCTCGACGCGACCGGCCACTCCACGCAGGCGGACCTGCTGCGCCCGCTCCCCCTGGTGCCCGGCCACGGCATCGACTTCGGCGCGCTCGGCAGCCTGCTGCTGCTCGTCCTCGCCCTCTACGTCGCCTCATCCGTGCTGTCGTACCTGCAGGGGTTCGTGCTGAACGCGGTGACGCAGCGGACGGTCTACCGGCTGCGCGAGGACGTGGAGGCGAAGATCCACCGCCTCCCGCTCACCTACTTCGACCGGATGCCGCGCGGCGAGCTGCTGTCCCGGGTCACGAACGACATCGACAACATCAGCCAGAGCCTGCAGCAGACGCTCTCGCAGGCGGTGAACTCGGTGCTCACCGTGCTCGGCGTCATCGTGATGATGCTGATCATCTCGCCGCTGCTCGCGCTCATCGCCCTCGTCACGGTGCCGCTCACGATCGTCGTGACGACGCAGATCGCGAAGCGGTCCCAGCCGCTGTTCGTCGCCCAGTGGACGCACACCGGCACGCTGAACGCGCAGATCGAGGAGGGCTACACCGGCCACGCGCTCGTGAAGGTGTTCGGTCGGCACCGCGAGGTCGAGGCCCGGTTCACGGCGGAGAACGAGGCGCTCTACACGGCGAGCTTCGGCGCGCAGTTCGTGTCGGGCCTGATCATGCCCGCGACGATGTTCATCGGGAACCTCGTCTACGTCGCGATCGCCGTCGCGGGCGGCCTGATGGTCGCGAACGGCTCGCTCGCCCTCGGCGACGTGCAGGCGTTCATCCAGTACTCCCGCCAGTACACGCAGCCGCTCAGCCAGCTCGGGTCGATGGCGAACCTGCTGCAGTCCGGCGTCGCGCGCGCGGCGCGGGTCTTCGACCTGCTCGACGCGGAGGAGCAGACGCCGGACCCCGTGACGCCGATCGAGCCGCAGCGCACCGCCGGCCACCTCGCGTTCGAGCACGTCGCGTTCTCGTACGACCCGGAGAAGCCGCTCATCCGCGACCTCTCGCTCCAGGCGGCGCCCGGCTCGACGGTGGCGATCGTCGGCCCGACCGGTGCAGGCAAGACCACGCTCGTGAACCTCCTCGAGCGCTTCTACGAGCTCGACGGCGGCCGCATCACCCTCGACGGCGAGGACATCCTCCGGATGACGCGCGCCGGCCTCCGGTCGCGGATGGGGATGGTGCTGCAGGACACGTGGCTGTTCGCCGGCACGATCCGCGAGAACATCGCCTACGGCCGGCCCGACGCGACCGACGAGGAGCTCGTCGATGCCGCCAGGGCGGCCTACGTGGACCGGTTCGTGCATGCGCTGCCCGACGGCTACGACACGCTGCTCTCCGACGAGGGCGGCAACGTGAGCGCCGGCGAGAAGCAGCTGATCACGATCGCGCGGGCCTTCCTCGCCCGGCCGGCGGTGCTCATCCTCGACGAGGCGACGAGCTCCGTCGACACCCGCACCGAGCTGCTCGTGCAGCAGGCGATGCGGGCGCTGCGCCGCGACCGGACCAGCTTCGTGATCGCCCACCGGCTCTCCACGATCCGCGACGCCGACCTCATCCTCGTGATGGAGCACGGCGACATCGTCGAGCAGGGCACCCACGAGGAGCTCCTCGCCGCGAACGGCGCCTACACCCGCCTGTACGAGGCCCAGTTCGCCGCACCCGTGGAAGAGTCGGCGCCATGATCCGGCTCGAGCACCTCACCAAGCGGTACGGCGACAAGCTCGCCGTCGACGACGTCTCCGCGGTCGTGGAGCCGGGACGGGTCACCGGCTTCCTCGGGCCGAACGGCGCGGGCAAGTCCACCACGATGCGGATGATCGTGGGCCTCGACCGGCCGACCGCCGGCACCGTGACGGTGAACGGCAAGCACTACGCCGAGCACCGCGCGCCGCTCACCGAGGTCGGCGTGCTGCTCGAGGCCCGCGCCGTGCATCCGGGCCGCACGGCCGCGAACCACCTGCGGGCGATCGCCGCGACCCACGGCATCGGCCGCGCCCGTGTCGACGAGGTGCTCGGGATGACCGGGCTCACCGCGGTCGCCGGCAAGCGCGTCGGGAAGTTCTCGCTCGGCATGGGGCAGCGGCTCGGCATCGCCGTCGCGCTGCTCGGCGACCCGCGCACCCTGATCCTCGACGAGCCCGTGAACGGGCTCGACCCCGAGGGCGTGCTCTGGGTGCGCCACCTCACCCGGTCGCTCGCCGCCGAGGGGCGCACCGTCTTCCTCTCCTCGCACCTGATGAGCGAGATGGCGCAGACCGCCGACCACCTGATCGTGCTCGGCCGCGGCCGGATCCTCGCGGATGCACCGATCGCCGAGGTGGTCGCCGGCGCCACGCAGGGCGTCGTCCGGGTTCGCACGCCCGACCCGGCTCGGCTCGAGTCGGCGGTCGCCGGCCCCGGTGTCGCCGTGCGGCGCGCGGACGACGGCGCCCTCGAGGTGCTCGGCATCCCGGCCGAGCGGATCGGGGACGCCGCGCTCGCCGCGGGCGTCGCGCTCCACGAGCTCACCCCGGTGAGCGCCTCCCTCGAGGAGGCCTACCTCACGCTCACCCAGGACGACGTCGAGTACCGCGAGACCGAGGGGGCCACCCGATGACCACCACCGCACCCCGTCTGGCGGGCGCCCGGCTGACCGTCCCGCGCGTCGTCCGCTCGGAGTGGATCAAGCTCCGCACCCTGCGCTCCACCTGGTGGTGCGCGGCGCTGATCGTCGTGCTCCCGGTGCTGTTCGGGCTGCTCGTCGCCCCGTTCCTCGACCGCGGCGGCGCCACCCTGACGACCACCGCGCAGGACGCCGCCACCGTGGGCGTGGCGACGGTCGGCACGAACTTCACGCAGCTCATCGCCGCGGTGCTCGGCGTGCTCGTGATCAGCGGCGAGTACGGCACCGGGATGATCAGGTCGACGTTCACCGCGGTGCCGACCCGGCTGCCCGCCGTGCTCGCGAAGCTCGTGGTGCTCGCGGCCCTGATCTTCGTGCTCGGGCTCGTCGCCGCGGCGCTCACGCTCGCCGCGACCGCGGGCATCCTGACGCAGCACGGGGTCACGCTCCGGCTCGGCGAGGCCGCGGTCTGGATGCCCATCGTCGGCTCCGCCGCCTACCTCGCGCTCGTGGCGATGCTCGCCTTCGCGATCGGCGCGCTCGTGCGCAACACGGCCGGCGGGATCGCGGCGTCCATCGGGCTGTTGCTCGTGCTGCCGATCCTGCTCGGGGTCGCGATCGGCCTGACGAGCGCCACGTGGCTGGAGAACGTGAACGCGCTGCTGCCGTCCGCGGCCGGCGGGCAGCTGCACACGTACGCGGCGCCGGCGGGCGCGACGACGTTCGGGCCCGGCAGCCGTGCGGCCGCCCCGGCGGCCGACATCGTGCTGAACCGGTGGGGCGGTCTCGCGGTGCTGGCCGGCTGGATCCTCGTCGCCCTCGTCCCGGCGCTCGTCCTCATCCGCACGCGCGACGCCTGACGCTCGTGACCGCTGAGGACCGGCCGGGCGGCAGGCGGACGGACGGCGCGCGCCTGCTCCTCGAGCACGCGACGCTGCCGATGCAGCAGCGCGCCGAGGTGCACGACTTCCCGAACCCGCGCTACGAGGGGCGCCGGATCTTCGCGGAGGTCCTCGGTACGTACCTGCTGGTGGCCGTCGCGGTCGGGGCTCACGTGGTGGACACCGCGTCCCACGGCGCGGTCGGCCGCGCGGGCGCCGTCACGGCACCGGCCCTGACCGTCACCGCCATCGTCCTGTTCATGGGCACGGTCTCCGGGGCGCACCTCAACCCGGTCGTCACGCTGGCGTTCGCGCTGCGCCGCGACTTCCCCTGGGCGCGCGTGCCGGGGTACATCGCCGCGCAGACCGTCGGCGCGGTGCTCGGCGCGCTCACCGTCGAGGCCGTCATCGGGTCGCGGGGCGCACTCGATGCGACCCGCCCCGGGCCGGGGTTCAGCGATCTCCAGGCGCTGCTCGTCGAGGTGCTGCTCACCGCCGGGCTCGTGAGCGTGGTGCTCGGGGCGGCGTCGGGAGCGCAGAACATCGGCCCGCTCGCCGCCATCGCCGCGGGCGCCTACATCGAGCTGGCCGGGCTGTGGGCCGGGCCTGTCAGCGGCGCCTCCATGAATCCGGCGCGGAGCTTCGCGCCGGCGCTGCTGAGTGGGGACCTCGGCACGTTCTGGATCTACCTCGTCGGCCCGACCCTCGGGGCGCTCATCGCGGTCGGGATCGCGATCGTGCTCCGTGGCCGGCATCGCGACACCGCCGCGGCTCGCGCGGCGCAGGGCATCGACTGAGGCGGTCGCGCCGCGGCTGCCCTCATCCGCCTCGGAGTCCCAGCGGTCATGCTCGAGGGATGAGCGACACGAACCCCGCGATCGACGAGCCGGATCCCGAGCGCCCGGGGGGTGCGCCGGAGGCGGACGCCGCGGCGGGCGAGGACGCGGAGGACGTCCGGACCGCGCCCGCGCTGCGGCACCGCGACAGCGGCGGCGGGGACGTGCTGTCCTGACCGGCGCCTTGTCGGCACGCGACGCGAGCACTAGCGTGCGCGCCATGACCGAGCGCGGCCAGGCGCCGAGCATCTGGCGCGACCCGCTGCTGGCCGCGCTGACCGTCACGGCGGTGGCGCACGTCCCCGTCACACCCGGGCACCTCGCCGAAGCGCCCTACGTGGGGGTGCTCTTCCTCCTGCTCGAGGTCGCCTGCGTCGGACTGGTGGTCCTGATCCTGCGCGCGGAGGTGCGGTGGCGCTTCCTCGGCGCGGCCCTGCTCGGGCTCGGCGCGATCGCGGCGCTGCTCGTGAGCCGCACCGTCGGGCTCCCGCTCATGGCGGACGACATCGGCAACTGGTCCGACCCGCTCGCCACGATCTCGCTCGTCGCGGAGTCGGTGCTGGTGGTCGCAGGCCTGGGCGGCGCGTTCGCGCCCCGCTTCGCGGCGGAGGCGCGGCCCGCCCGCCTCGGCTCCGCGATCGGGGCGGCGGTCGTCTTCGTCGGCGGCCTGGCCGGCACGATCCTGCTCGCCGGCTCCGCCGTCACGATGGGCTGAGGGCCTCGTCCTAGGGTGCATCCGTGCTGCAGGACGTCCAGGTCAACCTCTACACCGACCGGCTCCAGGAGTGCCTCGACTTCTACCGGTCACTGGGGTTCGCGGAGACGTTCCGCACCCCACAGCAGGAGCCCGAGCACGTGGAGGTGCGCGCGTTCTCGCTCACCATCGGGCTGTCGACCGCCGCGGCGGCGAAGCGCATCATCGGCGTCGACCCGGAGTCGGAGACGAGCGCGGCCGAGCTCTGCTTCTGGTGCGACGACATCGAGGCCGAGACCCGGCGGATGCTCGCGCTCGGCGCGACGCGCGTCCGCCGCCCGGATCCGCACGCCGACGGACCGGCCGCCAACGCCTGGCTCCGCGACCCGGGCGGCCACCTCCTGCAGCTCGTCCAGGCCTCCTGAGCGTCAGGCGCGGGCGGCGAGGGCCCGCACATCGACCGCGGCGGCCAGGGCGCCGTACTCGAGGCCCCGGTCGTCGCCCAGCCGG
>JBQCCU010000053.1:0-2512 GCA_051961935.1 Amnibacterium sp.
GGCGGCGGCGCGGTGCGCGTGGGCCATGTCGGGCGTGAGCACGGTGGCGGCGAGGCCGTACCGGTCGGCGGCGGCGGTGCGCAGCGCCTCGTCGAAGTCGTCGACCACGCGCACCGGCACGACCGGGCCGAAGGTCTCCTCGGTGACCGCGAGCGCGTCGTCGGGCACGTCGACGAGCACGGTCGGTGGATAGAACGTGCCCGGCCCCTCAGGCAGCGTGCCGCCGGTGAGGGCGCGGGCCCCGCGCTGCACGGCGTCCGTGACGTGCGCGTGCACGGCCTGCCGCATCCGCTCGTCGACGAGCGGCCCGATGCGCGAGGCCCACGACTCGGCCTCGGCGACGAGCGCGGTGAGGATCGGTTCGGCGACGTCGCGGTGGACGAGCACGCGCTCCACGGAGGTGCAGATCTGGCCGGCGTTCGCGAACGCGCCGAGCGCGGCCTGCCCGGCCGCCCAGACCGGATCGACGCCCGCGTCGACGACGAGCGCGTCGTTGCCGCCGTTCTCCCGGAGGACGTGGAGGTCGCGCGCCGCGCCGACGAGGGCGAGGCTGCGGCCCGTGGCGGTGGAGCCGACGTGGGCGAGCACGGCGACGCCGGGCTGCTCGGCGAGCGCGGCACCCGTGGAGCCGTCGCCGGTGACGCCGACGAGCACCCCGTCGGGGAGCGCGCCGGCGAGGATCTCGTTCAGCAGCGCTGCGGTGCCGGGGCAGCGCTCGCTGCCCTTGTGCACGACGGTGTTCCCGGAGACGATCGCGGCGCCCAGCAGCCCGGCGGCGACCGCGGCCGGGTCGTTCCACGGCGTCAGGGCGACGACGACGCCGCGCGGATGGGGGAGCGCGTAGTCGACGGCGTCCGCGCCGCCGCGGAGCGCCTTGCCGCGGTGCAGCGGCCCCAGCTCCGCGTACTGGAGCAGCGTGCCGATCGCGGCCTGCACGCCGCCCTCGGCGTCGGCGGGGGTCTTGCCCGTCTCGCGGGTGTTCATCGCCGCGACCTCGTCCGCGCGCTCGGCGAGCGCGTGGGCCGCCTCGCGGAGCAGCTCCCCGCGACGGGCCGGCGGCGTGGCGGCCCAGCCCGGGAACGCGGCGACCGCCCGGCGCACCGCCTCCGCCGTCTCGGCCTCGCCGGCCACGGCGTGCTCGCCGACGGGCTCGCCGCTCGCGGGGTCGACGATGCGGATCGAGGTGGTCGTGGTGTCGGGCGCGAGCTCGAGCGTCATGCGCAAAGGCTAGGAAGACCCGCCCGGCAGGGCCTGGGCGAGCGCTGAGCGAACGCGGAACCCCGCCCGGAACAATCGGGGCGTGACCTGGCGCCCCTTCGACGACGTCCACCGCATCGCCGTGCTCCGCGGCGGCGGCCTCGGCGACCTCGTCGGCGCGCTGCCCGCGCTCGCCGCCCTGCGCGGCACCTACCCGGACGCGTCCATCACCCTGCTCGGGATGCCCGGCCACGCCGCGCTCCTCGACGGGCGCCCTGGCGCCCCGGTCGACGAGCTGCTCGTGCTGCCGCCGCATCCCGGCGTCCGGGACGGCGAGACGGATCCGGATGCGGTCGAGGCGTTCTGCGCGGCCATGCGTGAGCGCCGCTTCGATCTCGCGGTGCAGGCGCACGGCGGCGGCCGCAACTCGAACCCCTTCCTGCTGCGGCTCGGTGCGCGGTACACCGTCGGCACCCGGACGGAGGACGCGGTACCGCTGACGCGGACGCTCCCGTACCGCTACTACCAGCACGAGGTGCACCGCTGGCTCGAGGGGGTGGGGCTCGCGGGTGCGAGGCCCGTCGAGCTCGAGCCGCGGCTCGAGGCGACGGCGGCGGAGCGGCGGGCGGGCCGCGAGCTGCTCGGCGAGGGGCCCGTCGTCGTGATCCACCCGGGCGCCACCGACCCGCGGCGCTGGTGGCCCGCGCAGCGCTTCGGGGTCGTGGCCGCGGCGCTCGCCGAGCGCGGCGTCGCCGTGCTGGTCGTCGGGGACGGGGCGGACGTGCCGCAGGCCGACGCGATCGTCCGGGCCGCCGCGCATCCGGGGGTCAGGTCGGTGGCCGGCGCCCTCGACCTGTCCCAGCTGGTGGGCGCGCTCGCCGAGGCGGACGTCGTGCTCGCGAACGACTCCGGGCCCCGGCACATCGCCCAGGCGCTCGGCACCGCCACGGTCGGGCTGTTCTGGTTCGGCAACGCGGTCAACGCGGCCCCGTTCACGCGCGCGCGGCACCGCGTCCTGCTCGGCTGGACGACCCGGTGCCCGGTCTGCGGCGCGGACGTCACCCAGGTGGGCTGGACCGCGGAGCGGTGCCCGCACGACCCGTCGTTCCTCACGGACATCCAGCCGGAGGCGGTGCTCGGGGAGGTGCGGGCGCTGCTGGCGGGGGAGTAGCGCCCCGGGCAGCGGACGGCTCAGTCCTCGTCGAGCTCGTCCCCGTCGCCGGCGCCGATCGCCCGCGCGGCCGCGACGAGGGCCGCGTTGTCGGGGGCGAGCGTCCCGTCCGGGAGCACCAGGGTGTCCTCGAAGCCGATGCGG
>JBQCCU010000054.1:0-5425 GCA_051961935.1 Amnibacterium sp.
TGCTCGAGTGGTCGCGCGCCTCCCGCTGACGCTTCAAGACCTGCCCCGCGCGCCTGGTAGAGTCGTGCGGTCGGTTTCGCGCCGACATGCGCCCGTAGCTCAACGGATAGAGCATCTGACTACGGATCAGAAGGTTGGGGGTTCGAGTCCCTCCGGGCGCGCAGAACGCAGAAGAGGGTCGTCCGTCAGGGCGGCCCTCTTCTGCGTTCTCCGGGCTCGGAGGATCGATGACCTGCTCGAGGGGGTGGGCCCCGACGCGCCGGAGGCTCCGCGCGCCGCGAAGCGGCGTGTGGAGGGGCGCGTTGGGATCGAGTCCCTTCTGGCGTTTGTGGGTCCGGAGGATCGAGAAGCCACTCGAGGGGGTGGCGCCCCAAGCGGCGTAGCACCCCGCGGCGTCGCGCAGCGGCGCCGGAGGAGCGACGCGGAGATCGGGCCCCTCCCGGGGGCGCGCTGGAACTCGCGGCCGTCTCGATCAGTGGTTCCTTTGCGCGCCTGAACGAGGCTCTCGGGCGGCCCTTCCGAGGGCAGGCCCACGCACGGGAGGGACGACGGAAGAACGGTCCGATGATGCCGGCAGGTTCGAGAAACCGCCCCGCGGAGAGCGCGGCGGTCGGGCTGTCACGGCCTCGGCAGACCGGTCGGCCCGATCGGCTCGCCGTCACGGAGGGTGCCCGTAACGCGACGAGCAGCGGCCCGTCCCATCCGGATGCCGGGTCATCGCCTGCGCACGGCGCCTGGCGAGGGCGGCTCGGTGCGCTGACGGCCGCCGTCGGCGTGATCGCCTTCCTCGTCCGCCTCGGGATGGTGCTGCACGGCGCCGGGCTGGACGGCAACTACGGCTACGACAACGGCGTCTACTTCGCCGCCGCGACCGCGCTCGTGCACGGCCGGATGCCGTACGCCGATTTCGTACTGCTGCACCCGCCCGGAGTCGTTCTCGCTCTCGCCCCGTTCGCGGCGCTCGGCAGCCTCACCCACGACTCGGTGGGCTTCGAGGCCGCGCGGGTCGGCTGGATGCTGCTCGGGGCGGTGAACTCGATGCTGGTCGTCCGGGCGGCGCGGCAGTGGGGCACGACCGCGGCCGTGGCCGGCGGCCTGTTCTACGCCCTGTGGACGCCGGCCGCCCTGACCGAGATCGAGACGCGGCTCGAGCCGCTGGTCACGCTGGGGCTGCTGCTGGCGCTGGGCGTGCTGCTCCGACCGCGCGCGACGATCACGTCTCGCGGCCTCGTGCTCGCCGGGGTCGCCCTCGGGTTCGCCGTCGGCGTCAAGATCTGGGCCGCTGCGCCGCTCGTGGTGCTGCTGCTCTGGTGCGTCTGGCGGCTCGGGTGGCGGTCGGGCCTCCGCCTGGCGGCGGGCGCCGCGGCTGGCGCCGCCGCCGTCTGCCTGCCGTTCGCGGTGAACGCGCCCTCAGCGATGGTGCGGATGGTCGTCGGGGACCAGCTCGGCCGCGGCCGCGAGTCGTTCGGCACCGGGCACCGGCTGCGCTCCATGCTCGCGGTCCTGCCGGTCCAGCCGACGGACAAGCCGACCCTGCTGACGGGCCTGCTCGGCATCGCGGTCGTGGTGCTCGTGCTGCTGTCCGTCCTCTCGAGGCGACGCGGCATCGGGCTCGTGGTCACGCTGCTCGGCGTCCAGGTCGCGGTGCTGCTCATGGCGCCGTCGTACTTCACCTTCTACGCCGCCTTCCTCGCACCGGCCCTCGCCCTCGCCGTGGGATGCGGCGTCGGTGCCCTGGTGCGCGGCGCGCGCCGCGTGCGGCTCCGCAGCGTTCTCACCCCCGCGGCACTGGCCGCGCTGGCGGCGGTCGCCGTCGGGCTCGGGTTCGTCGTCTGGGCCACCCGTCCCGGGCTCGCGGTCCCCGCGTCGCGGATGCAGGCGCTGGTCGCAGGCGCCCGGTGCGTCACCGGGGACGCACCGGAGGGCCTGCTGCTGGCCGACGCCCTCGATCGCGACCTGGCCAATGGATGTCCGGTGATGGTCGACGTCACCGGCCTCACCCATGACCGGGACCGCTCCGCGACGCTGCCCGCCGGGCGGCCGACGCCGCTCGGCGCGGACGCGGCCTGGCAGCGTGACCTCGGCGACTACCTGCTGTCCGGCCAGCGGATCGTGCTGGCCCGGTCGCTCGAGAGCGGGGTCGGCCCCGCGCTCCGTCACCGGCTGGCCGAACGGCCGGTGCTGCTGAGCAGCGCCGAGTTCGTCGTCCTGGGACCGCCGCGCCGGGGAGCGTGATCACGGGGTCCGCTGCACCCCGCCCGCCGACCTCAGGCGAAGTCGGCGAGCCAGAGGTCGGGACCGAACACCTCGTACTGGATGTCCCGCGCCGGCACCCCTCGCTCGATGAGGGTGGACCGGACGGACTGCATGAAGGGCAGCGGTCCGCACAAGTAGTACTGGGCGTCGACGGGCAGGTCCCGCTCACGGAGGTCCATGAAGCCCTGCGCCGCGTCGAGGCCGTCCGCCCCCGCGGTGTCGAGCAACCAGGTCGCCGCGGACGCGTGGGGCAGCCGGGCGAGGTCCGCGAACACCTGGTCGCGCAGGGCGTAGGCCTCGATGGAGTCGTCCGCGTGGAGGAACAACACGCGCCGGTCGGAGTTGGCCTTGACGAGGTGGGAGAGCATCCCGGCCATCGGGGTGATCCCGATGCCGGCGCTGGCGAGCACGAGCGGGCGGTCGGTGTACTCGAGCACCACGTCGCCGAACGGCGCGGACAGCTCGATCTCGTCACCGACCTGCACCCGGTCGTGGAGCAGGTTGGACATCTCGCCGTCGGGCTTGCCCGCCGTGTGGACCCGCTTCACGGCGAAGGCGCGGCGCCGGCCGTCGTCGGCTCGCGTGAGGCTGTACTGCCGCGGCTGGAGCACCCCGTCGGGCATCGGCAGGCGGACCGTCACGTACTGACCGGGCAGCGACGGCTTGACGTCATGGTCGTCGACGGGCTCGACGACGAACGTCACGGTGTCGGGGGTCTCCTGCTTCCGCTCGGCGACCCGCCACCGGGTGTAGATGGTCTCCGGGGTCAGCCCGACCGCGCCGTACAGCCCGCGCTCCTGGTTGATCAGCATGTTCGCCATCAGCCAGTACACCTCGCCCCACGCGGCGGCGACCTGCGGCGTGACGGCGTCACCCAGCACGTCACCGATCGCCCACATGAGGTTCTCCGCGACGACCTCGTACTGGTCCGGCTGCACCCCGAGGGAGGCGTGCTTGTGCGAGATGCTGGACAGCAGGTGGTCGGGCAGATGCGTCGGATCCGACACCAGGTAGCCGGCGAACGCGGCCACGGAGCCGGCGAGCGCCTGCTGCTGCCGGCCGTCGGCCTGGTTGCCTCGGTTGAACACCCCGTCGAGCAGCTCCGGATGCGCCTCGAACAGGTGCCGGTAGAACCGGCTCGCGATCTCCTGGATGTGCTCCCCCACCACGGGAAGCGTCGCCTCGACCACCGGCAGTGCAGCATCGGACAGCATCACGGACCCCCTTCGCATGGCAGCGCGTGCGTCTCCGGGTCATTCTGCGCCAGCGGTACCCAGCGCCCAAACCCGACGTCCAGCCTGCGCCCCGGGCGCCGCGGGACGCTGGGAGGAATGTCAATAGGCTCGGGCGGGGGCGCTCCGCTCCGCATGCCCGTCGATCCGTCACGATCCGTCTCGAGCGACCGACCCGCCGGTCGAGTCCGCCGAGAGGTTCTACCCTGTTGGGAAGGAAAGGTCCTGCCGTGCCAGCCGATTGGATGACCGCGATGAGCCCCTGCCGTGGCGCGCAGGCCCACCCCGGCGCACGCGCTGCGTCCGCGGGGGTGAGCGACCGGCCCGCGGTCGCCCGTCCGGTCGGCCGTGACGCGACGGCCGGGTGGTGACGCGGTGGACACCGCTGCACTGAAGCAGACGTGGGCGCTGGCGCAGAGCCTCGGCGACGAGGTGCCGCTCTACTTCTACTCCCACCTGTTCCTGACCCATCCCGAGCTGCGGGCCATGTTCCCGATCTCGATGGCCACGCAGCGCGACCGGCTCGTGGGAGCGCTCGGCCGCATCGTGTCGAACGTCGATGAGCTCGACGAGGTGACCGACTTCATCCAGCAGCTCGGCCGCGACCACCGACGGTTCGAGGTCATCGCCGCGCACTACAACTTCGTCGGGGCGTCGCTCCTCGCCACCCTCAAGCACTTCCTCGGCGAACGGTGGACGCCGGAGCTCGCGTCGGACTGGGCCGAGGCCTACGGGGTCATCGCCACGGTCATGGTGCAAGCGGCCGAGGCCTCGGAGGACTCGAGCCCCTCATCGGGGGCCGCGGAGGTCACCGCGGTCTAACGACGCGGCCTCGACATCTCGGTGATCCAGGTGCGTCCCGAGCCGCGTCTGGAGTTCGAGCCCGGCCAGTCGGTCGCGGTCGAGATCCCGGCCCGCCCACGACTGTGGCGCTACCTCAGCCCGGCCAACGCGCCCCGGCCCGACGGCAGCATCGAGTTCCACGTGCAGATGGTCCCCGGGGGCCAGGTCAGCAGCACGATCGTCCGCTCCCTCAAGGTCGGCGAGATCGTCCGTCTCGGCGCGCCCATCGGTCAGGAGCTGACCCTGGATGAGGACGAGCGCCACCGGGACCTGATCATGGTCGCCGGCGGCACGGGCCTGGCTCCGCTCCGAGCCCACCTGGAGCGGATCGACCAGGAGTGGCAGTCGACCGGGCGCGCTCCTCGGGTCCAGCTGTTCCACGGGGCCCGGCTGCCGTGGGGTCTCTACGAGAACCGGCTGCTGCAGGCCCTGGCGACCCGCCCCTGGTTCTCCTACACCCCGGTGGTCTCGGACGACCGCAGCTATCCGGGCCGGAAGGGCTGGGTGGGCGACGCCGCGGCCGACGCCGGTCCCCTGCACGGGCTCCTCGCCCTGGTGTGCGGGTCGCCCGACATGGTGCGGCACACCGTGTCCCGCCTCCGCGCCGGAGGGATCGCGCACGAGGACGTCCGCTTCGAGCAGTTCGCGACCCTCGACGAGGACAGTCACGCGGAGCACCATCACACTCATGATGCGCAGTCGTCCGGGCTGCTGCACGGCGAATAACAGCGACTAGGGGAAGCGCGCATGATGCAGAACGTGACCGAGCCGGAGAGCCTCGCTCCGACCGCCGGCGGGGCGGCGGACAGCACCCTGGCCGTGGCCGTGAGCCACCTGCCGGACACGCGGTCCGTCGAGTTCACGAGCAGCGAGGACGGCGCATACGACCGCCTCGAGGTGGACCGGTTCCTCGGGCAGCTCTCGCGGGCGATCGACGAGGTCCGCGCCGCCACCACGAGCACCGGGCAGGAGCTCGCGGCGCTGCGGGCCGAGAACGCGAGGCTGCGCGACGGGTCGGGCGCCGACTTCGAGGAGGAGATCACGGCCGGGGCGATGGGGCTGCTCACCCAGGCGCAGCTGATCGCCGACAAGGC
>JBQCCU010000055.1:0-7894 GCA_051961935.1 Amnibacterium sp.
CATTTTCTATTTTGGGGGGGGGCGCGCCGGGGGGGGCCCGTATTGGGCGGCAGCCATTATGCCCGGGCCTCCACCTCTTTCGGGCCGTGGCAACACTTCGACAGCAGTCACACGGCGGATGTGGCGATCCAGGGCCTCCGCGACGGCGTCGAGGTCATCGTCGACGAGGTCCCCGAGGAGACGTCGAGGGTCACCGCGGCCGACGCGTGACCGAGGATCAGCTGCACCGCTTTGACGTGTGCGCCGGAGCGCAGGGCCAGGCTGGCGACGGTATGCCGCAACTCGTGCGGTGGCCCCATCGAGCCCCCTGTCGTCATCGGAGTCTTCGAGCAATCCCTGATCAAACACCCCCTGGTCGTCCACGACCGCTTCGGGGAGAGGGCCATCCGCTGTCCCTGGGTCGTCGATCCCAGCGCCGCGGGGCTAGTCGGGGATGACGCGGAGGGTCGTGGCCACCGCTGCCTTCGCTGTGATGCTTTCCACGGCGGACCGGTAGGACCGGTACTTCGCCGCGTAGGCGGCGTCGATGCGGTCCTGTACCGGATCGCCGCCCGGCACGTCGGCGAACCGCACGTCGGCGGCCACCCCACCGGACTCGATGCGGCCTTCGTGGTGCTGCTGGACACCCTTGTACCAGGCGCCGTCGGCGCCGCGGACGCTGCGGAGGTAGAGGTCGTCGTCGACGACGACGGCCCAGATGATGACGAGGGGGCGGAGGCTTCCGTCGTCGCGGCGGCCGGCGATGCGGAGCTCCTGCGCGCGGTCGAGGCGGCTGAGCTGGTCGGGGGTCCAGGTCATCGGGCGGTCCTTTCGGTGGTGGTGCGGGTCGCGGACAGGATCAGGGCGGCGATGAGGAGCGCGGCGGCCAGCATGATGCTCGAGCCGGTGAGCGCGATGCAGAAGGCCGCGGAGGTCGCGGTGGTCGAGGCGGCCGCCGTGGTGAGTGCGGCGAGGCCGAGGCAGCTGCCGAGCTGATGGACGGTGTTGAGGATGCCGGATGCGGCGCCCGCTTCGGCCGGGTGGACGCCACGGATGGCGAGGGAGGTCAGCGGCGCGAAGGCGAGGCCCTGGCCGGCGCCGATCAGCACCATGGGCAGCCCGATCCCGAGCAGGTAGCCGGCGTTCGCGCCGGCAGAGGCGAGCCAGATCATCCCGGCAAATGTGAGGAGGACGCCCGCGAGCAGCGTTCCGCCTGGGCCGAGTAGGCGCAGCACGCGAGCGACCTGCATCGCGACGGCGAAGTTGACGGCGGTCATCGGCAGGAAACCGAGACCCGCCATCAGCGGTGAGAAGCCGAGGGTGGCCTGCAGCAGCTGCGTGGTGAAGAAGAAGAACCCGATCATCGCCGCGAGGTACAGGAACCGCACCGCGTAGGCGCCGGCCCTCGCCCGGTCGGCGAACAGCTGGAGCGGCAGGATGGGCTGGTCGGCACGGGCCTCGTGCGCGAGCAGCAGCGCGAGCACGACGATTCCCAGTCCGATGGAGCCGACCGTCCGGACGGACGCCCAACCGACGGTCGAGGATCCGACGACCCCGAACGTGACGGCGCCGACACCCGCGGTCGCGAGCACGGCACCCAGGGCGTCGAAACGCCCGGGCGCGGTGGCGAGCGGCGGGATCGCCTTGAGGCCGAGCAGGATCATCGCGACGCCGATGGGCAGGTTGACGAGGAACCCGGCACGCCACGACACCCACTGGGTCAGGGCGCCGCCGAGCACGAGGCCGACGCTCGCGCCGATGCCCGCCACGGCGGCGTAGAGGGCGACGGCGCGGGCGCGTGCCTTGCCCGCCTCGAACGTCGCGGTGAGCAGCGCGAGCGAGGTCGGGGCGACGATGGCGGCGCCGACGCCCTGCACCGCGCGGGCGGTGACGATCCACCAGTCGGACTGTGCCGCGCCTACGAGCGCGGAGGCGAGTGTGAAGAGCACGAGCCCGGCGATGAACAGGCGGCGTCGGCCGAGGAGGTCGCCGGCGCGAGCGGCAAGGAGCAGGAACCCGCCGAAGGTGAGCGTGTACGCGTCCTGCACCCACGACAGGCCGGCCGCATCGAGGTGCAGGTCCCGCTGGATCGAGGGCACTCCGGTGAAGACGACCGAGTTGTCGAGGATCACCATGAAGTAGCCGACGAGGACGATCAGCAGGATCGCGCGGGCGTTCCGCGGGGCGGCGGGCGCCGTCGGTGGCGAGGTGGTGGCCGTGGTCATGCATCCATTGCCGTCCCCATTCCGCGGGAGCGGGAGTTGCCGATGATCCGGGTGCCGGCAGCCCCTCCCTCAGCCGAGACACGGCGCCTACGGTCGAGGACATGGACACCCGAGCCGAGATCCGCGAGTTCCTCACCTCGCGCCGCGCGCGACTTTCCCCCACGGCGGCCGGCCTGCCCGTGTACGGCGGGAACCGTCGCGTGAAGGGCCTGCGGCGTGAGGAGGTGGCGATGCTCGCCGGGGTGAGCGTCGACTACTACACGCAGCTCGAGCGCGGACGCCTCACCGGCGTGTCCGAAGCCGTGCTCGAGTCGCTCGGCCGGGCCCTCCAGCTCGACGAGGCCGAGCAGGCCCACCTCACCGATCTCGCCCGCGCCGCCAACGACTCCCCCGTCAGCCCGCACCGCCGCCGCAGCACCGAAGCGGTCCGGCCGCCGATCCAGCGGATGCTCGATGCGATGACAGACGCGCCCGCCTGGGTGCGGAACGAGCGCTTCGACCTGCTCGCCAGCAACGCCCTCGGCCGCGCCCTCTACGCGCCCGTGCTGGCGATGGCCGGCCGCATCAACACTGCCCGATTCGCGTTCCTCGACCCCGCCGCGCGCACCTACTTCCGCGACTGGTCCCGCACCGCCGATGACTGCGTCGCCACCCTCCGGGGCGCCGCCGGCCGCAACCCCTACGACAAGAAGGTCACCGACCTCGTCGGCGAGCTCTCGACCCGCAGCGACGAGTTCCGCACCCGGTGGGCCTCCCACGACGTCCGCTTCCACCGCACCGGGCTCAAGCGGCTCCACCATCCGGTCGTCGGCGACCTCGACCTCACGTACGAGGCGCTCGAGCTGCCCGCCGACCCGGGCCTCGTGATGCTCGTCTACGGCGCGGAACCCGGCACTCCAGCCGCCGACAGCCTCCGCATGCTCGGCTCGCTGGCCGCGACCGCTGACGCCGGCCCCACTCTTTGACCCGCCCCTCCCTGCGCACCCCGGCAGGTGCGCTTCCGCTCGTAGGAAAGGACACCCCGATGCAGTACACGAACCTCGGCTCGACGGGGCTGACGGTCAGCCGTATCGCGCTCGGCTGCATGAGCTTCGGCGACCCGGCGAGCGGCTTCCAGTCGTGGACCCTGACCGAGGAGGACTCCCAGCAGTTCTTCGAGCAGGCCGTCGAGCTCGGCATCACCTTCTGGGACACCGCGAACGTCTACTCGCGGGGCGGATCGGTGGAGATCGTCGGCCGGGCGATGCGGAAGTACGCCTCGCGCGAGCAGATCGTGCTCGCCACGAAGGTGTTCTTCCCGATGGGCGAGAACCCGGGCGACCGCGGCCTGTCGCGGAAGGCGATCCTGCAGCAGATCGACGCCTCCCTCACCCGACTCGGCACCGACTACGTCGACCTGTACCAGATCCACCGCTTCGACCCCAAGACCCCGGTCGAGGAGACGATGGAGGCGCTGCACGACGTGGTGAAGGCCGGCAAGGCCCGCTACCTCGGCGCTTCCGCGATGTGGGCGTGGCAGTTCGCGAAGCTGCAGGAGGCCGCGCACCTGCACGGCTGGACGCCGTTCGTGTCGATGCAGGACCAGTACTCGCTGCTCTACCGCGAGGAGGAGCGCGAGATGTTCGGGCTGCTGGCCGACCAGGGCGTCGGCGCCATCCCGTACAGCCCGCTCGCGAAGGGCCGCGTCGCACGCCCGTACGGCGAGCAGACGACCCGGTCGAGCGACGACCCGGTCGGGCAGCGGACCTTCACGGACGCGAACCACGACAAGCCCATCGTCGACGCCGTACAGCGCGTCGCGGAGGCCCGCGGCGTGCCGATGGCGCAGGTCGCCATGGCGTGGGTCCTGCAGCACCCGGTCGTCGACGCGCCGATCATCGGCGCCACGAAGCCGCACCACCTCGCCGACGCGGCAGCCGCCGTCGAGCTCGCGCTCACAGACGCGGAGATCGCCGCGCTCGAGGAGCCCTACACGGTCCGCCCCGCCGGCGGATTCTGAAGCACTGAAAGGAGCACCACATGCTCACCCTCAACAACGGCGTCCAGCTGCCCGAGATCGGCTTCGGCGTCTTCCAGAGCGCCCCGGAGGAGACCACCGAAGCGGTCCGCACGGCGCTCGAGACCGGCTACCGCCACATCGACACCGCCGCCGCGTACAACAACGAGCGCGAGGTCGGCGAAGGGATCCGCGCGTCCGGCATCGACCGCGAGGAGATCGTTCTCGAGACCAAGGTCTGGGTCTCCGACTACGGCTACGACCAGACGCTGCACGCCTTCGAGAAGGCCACCGGCAAGCTCGGCTTCGACACCGTCGACATCCTGATCCTCCACCAGCCCGCTCCCGACCGGTTCGAGAAGACCATCGCCGCGTACAAGGCCCTCGAGCAGCTGCTCGCCGACGGCCGCGTCCGCGCGATCGGCGTCAGCAACTTCATGCCGCACCACCTCGAGCGGCTCCTCGCCGAGACCGAGGTCGTCCCGGCCCTGAACCAGATCGAGCTCCACCCCTACTTCACGCAGCCGGCCGTGCAGGCCGCCGACGCCGAGCATGGGATCCTCGACCAGGCGTGGTCCCCGATCGGCGGCATCACCTTCTACCCGGGTTGGGGCGAGCAGCGCCGCAGCGTGATGCAGGACGCGACCATCGGAGAGATCGCCGCCCGGCACGGCCGCACACCCGCACAGGTGATGCTGCGCTGGCACCTGCAGCAGGGCCGCTCCGCGATCCCGAAGTCCACCAACCCCGGCCGCATCCGCGAGAACTTCGACGTCTTCGACTTCGCGCTCACCGACGCGGAACTCGTCGCGCTCGACGGACTCGACACCGGCAAGCGCAACGGACCCGACCCCGACGGCGCCGACACGAGCCGATTCGAGCGGGTGATCCCCGAGGCGTGACGCTTTGGGAGAGGTTCGACGCGCCGAGCCCCTCCCCGCACGCTCGCCGAAGGCAGGGGCGCAAGTTCGAATCCTGCTGGGGGCGCGCCCCGTGAGGCCCGGAATGATGCGGATCGCATCGTTCCGGGCCTCGACTTTCTCCGGCGTCGACCGCTCGTGGGCGGCACGGCTCCCGGGCGGTGCCGTCCTCCATCCGCTTTGATCGAGGGATGCGAGACCCCGAAGCCTTGGTCCACCTGGCCCGCGACATCGACGCGCGGTGCCGCCTGCACGGCTCGTTCACGCTGCGATCCGGTCAGGTGTCGGAGGAGTACTTCGACAAGTACCTGTTCGAGGCCGACCCGGGTCTCCTTCTGCGGGTGGCGCAGGCGATGGCGCCGCTCATCCCGTCGGAGACCGAGCTGCTGGGCGGCCTCGAGCTCGGGGGCGTCCCGATCGCGACCATGCTGTCGAGCCTCACGGGCCTCCCGGCGCTGTTCGTGCGGAAGCAGGCCAAGGCCTACGGGACCGAGAAGCTCGCCGAGGGACCGGACTTCGCCGGCCGCTCGGTCACGCTCATCGAGGACGTGATCACCACCGGCGGCGCCGTGCGCGATGCCGCCCTCGCCCTGCGCGGCGGGGGTGCATCCGTCTCGACGGTGGTGTGCGCGATCGACCGCAGCTCCGCGGGCACCGCCCCGCTCGCCGATGCGGGCATCGAGGTGCGGTCGGCGCTCACCAAGGCCCAGCTCGACGGCGCGACGAGCCGTTAGACCGCCCGGGCGACGGCTCCGCGCCGTTGCTAGGGTCGCAGAGTCCGCTATTCGAGTGGCCGATGATGCGCGAGTGAAGGACGAGGTCGTCCTTCCGGTCGGTCGTTCGGCCGCCGCTCTGCAAGGAAGCAGGTCTCGGTGCCCCCTCTCTCGCACCCCTCCTCCGGTCCGGTCCGGTTCCGGCGACGTCCGGTCGAAGTCGCCATCGCCATCGGGGCGACGGCGCTCGGCGTTCTCGCGTCGACGCAGGCCGCCTTCGCCGCTCCGGCCGCGACGCAGGACCTCGGTCCCAACGTGGTCGTCTTCACCCCGCAGATGACCACGTCGGAGATCCAGGCGAAGGCCGACTCGATCTACGCGCAGCAGGCCGACAACGAGATGGGTACGGAGCGGTACGCGCTGCTGTTCATGCCCGGCACCTACGGATCGGCGGCCGAGCCGCTCGACGTCAAGGTGGGGTACTACACCGAGGTCGACGGCCTCGGCCAGGACCCGTCCGGCGTCACGATCAACGGAGGGGTGACCGCGACCGGCAGGAACGGCAGCGGCGCGCTCGACACGTTCTGGCGATCCGTCTCCAACCTGACCATCCACGTGGTCCCGACCGCCGACGGCTGCCACACCGGCAACGAGATGTGGGCGGTCTCGCAGGCCGCCCCCATGCGCCGCGTGGACGTCAAGGACTACACGACCTTCATGCCGTACTGCGAGAGCCCCAACTTCGCCAGCGGCGGCTTCGTGGCCGATTCGAAGCTGGAGGGCGGCGCCCTCAACGGCTCCCAGCAGCAGTTCTACGTCCGCAACAGCGACCTGGGGGCGGGCTGGTCGAACGGCGTCTGGAACCAGGTCTTCTCCGGCGACATCAACGCTCCGGCCCAGTCCTTCCCGGCCGGCCCGTACACCACGCTGACGGCGACGCCCGTGTCGCGCGAGAAGCCCTACCTCTACGTCGATGCCAACGGCTCCTACCGAGTCTTCGTCCCCAGCGCGCAGGTCGCGTCCACGGGCACCAGCTGGGCCGATGGCCACACACCGGGCCGATCGCTGCCGCTCAGCAGCTTCTTCGTCGCCCATCCCGGTGACTCCGTCGCGAAGATCGACTCCGCCCTGGCGCAGGGCAGGAACCTGCTGATCACGCCCGGCGTCTACGACCTCGCGCAGAGCATCGCGGTGAAGCGGGCCGACACCGTCGTCCTCGGCCTCGGTCTCGCCACGTTGACGGCGGAGCATGGAGCGGTCCCGATGACGGTGGCGGATGTCCAAGGCGTGGACATCGCCGGCCTGACCTTCGACGCCGGTCCTGTGACCTCCCCCACCCTGCTGCGGGTCGGCAGCGGGCGCGCCGAGGGAGGCAAGCACGTGGGTAGCGCCGGCGACCCCACCGGGCTGCAGGACGTCTTCTTCCGCGTCGGCGGGCCGCACGTCGGCAAGGCGACGACGAGCCTCGAGGTCAACATCGACCACACGATCCTCGACGACATCTGGGCCTGGCGAGCCGACCACGGCGTGGCCGGCTCGGTCGGCTGGACGGTGAACACCGGGGACACCGGGGTCGTCGTGAACGGTGACGACGTGACCGCGACCGGCCTCTTCGTCGAGCACTACCAGAAGTACAACGTGATCTGGAACGGCGAACGCGGCCGGACCGTGTTCTTCCAGAACGAGCTGCCCTACGACGCCCCGAACCAGGCGGCCTGGCAGCACGACGGCCTCGACGGGTACGCCGCCTACAAGGTCGCCGACTCCGTCAAGGCCCACGAGGCATGGGGTCTGGGCAGCTACATCTTCACGAACGTCGACCCGACCCTCCATGCGACGCAGTCGTTCGAGGTGCCGAACACGCCGGGCGTGACGATGCATGACCTGACCACGATCGCGCTCAACCACGACGCGGGAACGATCGACCACGTCATCGACGGGCAGGGCCCAACGGCGGACAGCGCTCACGCCGATCAGCCGCAGACCGTGACCACCTACTCGAACGGTACGGCGCAGTAGGGCATCGCCTGAATGGTCCGAGCCTCCCACCCCGAGCGGGCG
>JBQCCU010000056.1:0-2639 GCA_051961935.1 Amnibacterium sp.
TCGCGACGATCCTGCTCGTGCGCAACCACCGGGCGCTGCAGCGGTACACGTACATCGCGATGCTCGTCGCGATCGTGCTCCTCCTCCTGCCGCTCGTGCCGGGGCTGCGCCTCTCGAACGTGACCGCGAACGTGTGGATCCACGTGGGCCCCCTGAACTTCCAGCCGGGTGAGATCGCGAAGATCGCCCTCGCGATGTTCTTCGCCGGGTTCCTCGTCGCCCGCCGCGACTCCCTCGCGATGGTCGGCCGCAAGGTGCTCGGCGTCCGCCTCCCGCGCGGCCGCGACCTCGGCCCGATCGTCGTCGTCTGGGTGCTCGCCCTCGCCGTGATCGTGTTCGAGCACGACCTCGGCACCGGCCTCCTGCTGTTCGGCATGTTCGTCGCGATGCTCTACGTCGCGACCGGCCGCACGAGCTGGATCGTCCTCGGCCTGCTCCTCGCCGCCGCCGGCGCCTGGGCGGCCTCGCAGGTGCTCACCTACGTCCAGGGCCGGTTCACGAACTGGCTCGACGCGTTCTCCGGCAACCTGTACAACGCGCCGGGCGGCAGCTTCCAGATCGTGAACGGCATCTTCGGGCTCGCGCACGGCGGACTGTTCGGCACGGGCCTCGGGCAGGGCCGGCCCGACCTGACCCCGGCGGCGGACAGCGACTTCATCATCGCCTCGCTCGGCGAGGAGATCGGGCTCGTCGGTCTGTTCGCCGTCATCTGCCTCTACCTGCTGTTCGTCTCCCGCGGCCTGCGGATCGGCTTCTCCGGCCCGGACGACTTCGGCAAGCTGCTCGCCGTCGGGCTCTCGTTCGTGTTCGCCCTGCAGTGCTTCATCGTCATCGGTGGTGTGATGCGGGTGATCCCCGAGACGGGCCTCACGACGCCGTTCCTCGCGGCGGGCGGCTCCTCGCTCGTCGCGAACTGGATGATCGCGGCGGTGCTGCTGCGCATCTCCGACACCATCCGCAGCTCCCCCAGGACGGTGATCTGATGAACCGTGAGCTGAAGCGCGTGAGCGCGCTCATCGTCGTGATGTTCGTGGCGCTGTTCACCGCGTCCTCGATCATCCAGGTCTTCCAGGCCGACGCGTTGAACGCGGATGCGCGCAACGCCCGCGCGCGCGCCGACGAGTACAAGATCCAGCGCGGCCAGATCCTCACCGCGGACGGCAAGGCAATCGTCGTGTCGAAGAAGGAGTCGGCCGACGAGTACCAGTTCCAGCGGGAGTACCTGGATCCGAAGCTGTACGCGGCCGTGACCGGCTACTACCCGGTCGACGGCGAGCCGACGGGGATCGAGGGCGCCCTCGACAGCCGCCTGGCGGGCACCCGCAGCAACCAGCTGTTCGACCGGCTGCAGAACATCGTCACCGGGCAGGACCCCAAGGGCGACTCGGTCGAGCTCACCATCGACCCGAAGGTGCAGAAGGCCGCCTACGACGCCCTCGGCAGCCAGCGCGGGGCGGTCGTGGCGCTCGACCCGAAGACCGGCGCGGTGCTCGCCCTCGTCTCGAAGCCGTCGTTCGACCCCAACCTGATCGCCGCGCACGGCTCGAGCTCGCTGAAGGCCTACGACAAGCTGCTGAACGAGAGCCCGAGCCCGCTCGTGAACCGGGCCATCGGCGGCAACCTCAACCCGCCCGGCTCCACGTTCAAGCTCGTCGTCTCCTCGGCCGCCCTCGAGAGCGGCAAGTACACGGAGTCCAGCGAGTTCCCGAGCCCCACCTCGCTGACGCTGCCCGGCACCTCCCTCGTCATCCACAACTCGGACGGCGAGGTCTGCGGCACCGGTCCGAAGGCGACGTTGAAGCTCGCCCTCAGCCTCTCCTGCAACATCCCCTTCGCGGAGCTCGGCGACCAGCTGGGGCAGCAGGCGATCCTCGACCAGGCGACCAAGTACGGCTTCGGCAAGCCGCTCTCGATCCCGCTGAAGGTCACCCCGTCGGTGTATCCGACGGAGCCCCTCGACAAGGCCCAGCTCGCCCAGACCGCGTTCGGGCAGTACGAGGACCGCGTCACGCCGATGCAGATGGCCATGATCTCGGCGGCGATCGGGAACGATGGCGTCCTGATGAAGCCGAACCTCGTCAAGCGGGTGCTGAGCCCGTCCCTCGACACGGTGAAGCAAATGACGCCGCAGCAGCTCTCGCAGCCGGTGAGTCCCAAGACCGCGAACGATGTGACCGACATGATGGTGTCGTCGGTCGCCACCGGAGCGGCGACCAATGGCAGAATCGACGGGGTCGAAGTGGCCGGCAAGACGGGCACCGCGCAGAACGGGGCGAACGATCCGTACACGCTCTGGTTCACCGGCTTCGCTCCGGCGAAGGACCCGAAGGTCGCGGTGGCGGTCGTGATCGAGAACGGCGGGGGGCTCGGTCAAACGGGGTACGGCAACCTTGTCGCGGCCCCGATCGCCAAGAAGGTCATGGAGGCGGTGCTGAACAAATGAGACCGGTCGCCGGGCTCACCTTCGGGGGCCGCTACGAGCTGTCGTCCCGCGTCGCCATCGGCGGCATGGGCGAGGTCTGGGAAGCCACCGACCTCGTCATCGGACGACCCGTCGCCATCAAGATCCTGAAGGACGAGTACCTCGGTGATCCGGGGTTCCTCGAGCGGTTCCGGGCGGAGGTGCGGCACGCGGCCCT
>JBQCCU010000057.1:0-3869 GCA_051961935.1 Amnibacterium sp.
CGCGCTTCGTTGACCGTGCCGACCCCCGACAGTACGGTCCGGGGACCACGTGACGCGGGGTCCTGCACGCCCTCGTCACTGGACAGCACGAGCAGGTCTCGACGGCAACGGCGTCGGAGGAGAGGCGGTTCACGGTGTTCGGTGGCGGAACAGGTCGGCGGCGGCCGGCGATGGCGACGGCGCTGGTCGCGGCGGCAGCGCTCGCGCTGACCGCGTGCTCGGGCTCGGGCGGAGGCGGCGGCGCGGCGACGCCGGCCGCCGGCTACAAGCCGGGTGTGCTCGACAAGAAGTACGCGGGCACCACGATCACGGTGATGATGCCGCCGTGGGGATCCTTCAAGAAGTCGGTCCTCGCGCAGTTCACGCAGAAGACCGGCATCAAGGTCGACATGCAGACGCTGGCATGGGACTCCATCCACGACAAGGTCGTCACGACCGAGGCGAGCGGCCAGGCCCCGGCCGACGTCCTCGAGCTGGACTGGACCTGGGTGTCCCAGTTCGGCGCGGCCGGCTGGCTCACCGATCTCACCAAGTACCTCTCCTCGGCGCAGCTGAAGGACTCGGTCGGCGCCCCGACCTTCGTGCAGGGCGGTCATCAGATCGGCATCCCCTACTCGCTCGACTTCCGCGGCACCGAGGTCGACATGACCATGCTGAAGAAGGCCGGCATCAGCACGCCGCCCGCCACGTGGGACGATGTGCTCACCGACGCCAAGGCCGTCAAGAAGGCCGGCGTCGTGCAGTACCCGATCGGACTGCCCCTGAAGATCCTCGAGGGCACCTCGACGCCCTGGTACGCGCTCGTCCGCTCCTCCGGCGGCCAGATCCTCACCCCGAAGGGCAAGCCGGCCTTCGACAAGGACGGCATCGGGCAGGCGGCGCTCGAGTTCATCCACACCGCGTACAGCGAGGGCCTCATCGATCCGGGCGCCATCGGCCTCACCGACCAGCAGGTGGGCGACAACTTCGCGGCGGGCCAGTCGGCGATGGTGCTGTCGACCGGTCCCGGCGGCAACGCGCAGTTCACGGATCCGGCGAAGAGCAAGATCGCGAAGGACACGCTGCAGTACACCCACGTGCCGGGCCAGAAGGACAACACCGGCCCGACGGTGAGCCTCGAGGAGGCGCTGTCCATCCCCAAGGCCTCGAAGCACCCCGAGGCGGCGGCCGAGTTCATCACCTGGTGGCTGCAGCCCGAGCAGCTGATCACCGCCTACCACGACCCGGACATGGGCCTGCTGCCGCCGAGCCAGACGGCCCTGCAGCAGCTCGCGGCGAGCGGCAAGTTCGCGGACTCGAAGACGATCCTCGCCCTCGCGCCGAACATCCAGCCGGTGATCCCCGGCGGGACGCCGACCTGGTACTCGAAGTTCAGCGCGGCGGCCGCGTCGACGATCCAGTCGGTGGCGCTCGGCCACACGCCGGCCGCGGCGGGCATCGCGAACCTCGCGAAGCAGGCCGACCAGTTCGGCGCGCAGGGGTAGCGGGTGCCGGCCGGTCCGACGACGACCGTGCTCGAGGCGCCGGACGGCCCGGTCCAGGACCGGCGCCGTCCGGCCCGGACCGCCGCGCGACGGCGGCGGAACCGCCTCGGGCTCGCCCTCGTCGCTCCCGCGTTCGCGGTGATCGCCGTGCTGGTGCTCTACCCGAGCCTCAGCAGCGTGCTCGGTAGCTTCCAGCGGTACGAGCTCACCGACCCGAACCGCTCGTTCAGCGGCGTCCGCAACTACGCGCTCGTCCTCGCGGATCCGACGTTCCTCCAGTCCCTGGCGAACACGGCCGGGTACTTCGTCGTGATCACGCTGGCGGTGCTGCTCATGGGGCTCGCGACCGCGCTGTGGCTGCAGAGCCTCCACGGGGCGTGGCGCGCGGTGGCGCTCACGGTCGTCGTGCTGCCCTGGTCCGTGCCCGGCACCGTCGCGGGGGTGCTGTGGTCGTTCATCCTGAACCCGACCGGGGCCGGGCTGCTGAACTCGATCCTGAAGTCGCTGCACCTGATCGGGAGCTACCAGGCGTGGCTCAACAAGCCCTTCGCCGGGATCGTCGTGATCGGGCTGACGTCGCGTGGAGCGCCGTGCCCCTCGGCGTCGTCGTGCTGCTCGCCGGCCTCGAGGGCATCCCCCGCGAGATCTACGAGCAGAGCCTCGTGGACGGCGCGACCCGGTCGCGGCAGTTCGCCTCCATCACCCTCCCCCTGCTGCGGCCCGCGCTCGCGATCGTGCTGCTGAACGCGGCGGTGCTCGCGATCGGCCTGTTCGACCAGGTGTACGTGCTGGTGGGACTCGATCCGGAGAAGATCACGATCGCCGGCTCGATGTACCTCTACGCGTTCCGCGACTTCAACTTCGGGCTCGGGTTCGCGGCCTCGGTGGTGGCGACGGCGATCACCGCCGCGATCTCCCTGGTCTACCTGAAGGTCGTCTACCGGGAGGAGGAGTACTGATGCGCAGCCGCACCGGCTTCGGGCCCCTCTGGGGCACCGTCCGCATCGTCGTCGGCCTGCTCGTGGTCGTCTGGTCGCTCGCCCCGATCTACTGGGGCGTCGTGATCGCGTTCTCGAGCGCGGCCGACATCCGCCGCTCCCCCGCGGCGATCCTGCCGCAGAGCTTCGAGCTCGGGAACTTCGCGCGGCTGCTCGGGCCCGGCTCGGCCACGGCCGGCGCGTTCTTCGCGGCGCTCGCCAGCTCCGTCATCCAGGCGCTCGGCACCACGGTGCTGACCCTGCTCGTGGCGCTGCCGGCGGCCTACGCGTTCGGGCGGCTCCGGTTCGCCGGCTCGCGGATCCTGCTGTCCGTGATCACGGTGACGCTCGCCGTGCCCGTCTACCTGGTCCTCATCCCGCTGTTCCAGCTCGCGACCGCGACCGGGCAGATCAACACGCAGCAGGGCGTGATCCTCGTGCTCACGTCCGCCGCGCTGCCGCTCGCGATCTGGATCCTGCGCAGCCACATCGTCACCCTCCCCGAGGACCTCGAGTCGGCCGCGCGGCTGGACGGCGCGGGCACGATGCGGGTGCTCGGCAGCATCGTCGGCCCGCTCGTGGCGCCCGGCCTGGTGGCCGCCGCGGTGGTCACGTTCCTGGCCAGCTGGGGCGCGTTCCTGATCCCGCTCGTCTACGCGAACACCGCGGGGACGGAGCCGCTCACCGTGCTCATCCCCACCTTCGCGAACAAGTTCAGCAGCGACTACGGGCTGCAGTCCGCGGCCGGGCTGATCGCCGTGCTGCCGCCGGTGCTCCTCGTCGTGCTGCTGCAGAAGTACCTCCTGTCCGGCCTGCTGAAGGGGGCGTCGAAGTGACGGCGACGATCCGGCCGGGCACCGAGGCCGACCTGCCGCGCCTCGGCGCGATCGCGGCGGCATCGCTCGACCTCGATCCCGAGGACGCGGCCGAGCTCCCCCGGCTGCTCTGGGCCGAGGACGAGGGCACCCGGCGCGTGCGCCTCGTCGCCGTCGAGGACGAGGCGCCCGTGGGCGTGCTGCTCGGGAGCCTGCAGGGCGCGGACGCGTTCCTCGACCTGATCCTCGTCGCCGCCGAGGCGCGGAACCGCGGCATCGCGAAGGCGCTGCTCGGCGAGTGGGAGCAGCGCGCGGCGGATGCGGGCGCCACCCGCTCCCTCGCCGGGGAGAACTTCCGCACCTACGCCTGGCCCGGCGTCGACATCCGGTACACGCCCGCCCTCGCGATGCTCCTGCGAGCCGGGTACGCGCGCACCCGCGTCGTCTACAACATGGACCTGCCCCTCACCGGCGCGGGGGGCCGGCACGCCGGGAGCCTAGAAACAAACCACACACGCCGCAAAGAGATAAGCAGAGGGCCCCCCCAAGAAAATTCAAACCAAGCGCTTCTCAAAACCCCAAACATTTTGGAT
>JBQCCU010000058.1:0-2987 GCA_051961935.1 Amnibacterium sp.
CTCGTCGCGCGCGCGCAGCTCCCGCCCATCACCTTCCACGGTCTGCGCCACCATCACGCTTCTCTCATGATCGCCCAGGGCGTCGATCTAGCCGTGGTGTCGAAGCGGCTTGGACACTCGTCGATCGCCATCACCAACGACCTGTACGGGCACCTGCTGCGTGGGGCCAACAAGGCCGCCGCAGAAGCGGCCGAGGCGCTGGTCCCTCGCCCTCCTCAAACCGCTCCGGGAGAGAGTGTGCACACATCGCACACACATCGCGGTCGTCGTGGACCAAAGGAAGAAGCCCCGGTCGAAGAACTACTGTTCTGACCAGGGCTTCTATCTGCGCGCCCGGAGGGACTCGAACCCCCAACCTTCTGATCCGTAGTCAGATGCTCTATCCGTTGAGCTACGGGCGCATGCCGGCGCGAAACCGACCGCACGACTCTACCAGGCGCGCGGGGCAGGTCTTGAAGCGTCAGCGGGAGGCGCGCGACCACTCGAGCAGTCGCTCGACCGGCCACGTCGTCACGATGCGCTCCGGCGGCACGCCGTTCGCCGCGGCACGGGCCGCCCCGAGGCCGAGGAAGTCCAGGTGGCCGGGCGCGTGGGCGTCGGTGTCGATGCTGAAGAGGCAGCCGGCGTCGAGCGCCTGCTGGATGAGCTCGTCCGGCGGGTCCTGGCGCTCCGGCCGCGAGTTGATCTCGACCGCGACGTTCCGCTCGGCGCAGGCGGCGAAGACGGCGCCGGCGTCGAACTCCGACTGCGGGCGTGTGCCCCGCGTGCCCGCCACCAGCCGCCCGGTGATGTGGCCGAACACGTTCAGGTGCGGGTCCTCCAGCGCGCCCAGCATCCGCCGGGTCATGGTCGCGTGGTCGGCGCGGAGCTTGGAGTGGACGCTCGCGACCACGATGTCCAGCCGGTCGAGCATCTCGGGGGTCTGATCGAGGGTGCCGTCCTCGAGGATGTCGACCTCGATGCCGGAGAGCAGGCGGTAGCCCCCGGACTGGGCGTTGATCCCCGCCACGACCTCGAGCTCCGCCTCCAGGCGCGCAACGGTGAGCCCGTTCGCGACGGTGAGGTGCGGCGAGTGGTCGGTGAGCGCCGTGTACTCGCGGCCGAGCAGGCGCGCCGCCTCCACCATCAGCTCGATCGGGGTCGTGCCGTCCGACCACTCGCTGTGCGTGTGCAGGTCGCCGCGGAGCTGCGTGAGCAGGGCCCGCCCCTCAGGGGTGACCTCGGCTTCGGCGCGGTCGCGGAGGTCCTGCAGGTAGCCGGGCACATCGCCGTCGAGCGCCTGCTGGATCACCTCGAGCGAGCGCCCCCCGATGCCGCGAGTGGACTTCAGTCGGCCGTCGCGGGCGCGAGCCGCGAGCTCGTCCGGCGAGAGGCCCTCGACCGCGGCGGCGGCCCGGCGGAACGCCTGGATCTTGAAGACGGGCGCGAGCTCCCGTTCGAGGCGGAAGGCGATCTCGGCGAGGGCGGCATGCGGATCCACGGACCGATTCTCCGCGCGCCGGCTGAGGTCCCGCAGGCGGAGCCGTCGGCGGGCGGGTCACGTCGGGCGCGGCGGGCGTCATCGGCCCCCCGTGACGCCCGAAACGGCCCGTCGGGTGGACCGCGGAGACCAGAAACGGCGCCTCCCGGAGGAAGCGCCGTAGCGGAGCGGAGACGGTGGGATTTGAACCCACGGAGCCCTAATAGGGCTCTCCACCTTAGCAGGGTGGTGCACTCGACCGGACTATGCGACGTCTCCCGGCGCCGACAGCATAGCCGCTCGATCCGCCCCTTCCGGGGCCTGCGCGCCGGGGCGGGGTACGCAGGTTCCCGATCGGGGGACGGATGATTGCGACCGCTTCCGCCACGCCGATAGATTGACGCCGTCGATCCGCCCGAAGGGGTCGACGGCGCGTGCAGAGCATCACAGACGACTTCCGGATGGCCTTCCCCCACCATCCGGGCCCGGAGTCTCATCATCCGACCGTTCGGGCCGTCGCTGGTGAGATTAGGAGGGCCGCCGGACTGCAAATGGGTATGCAGCGCTGGCGGTCCTCCGCCCTTTGAGCGTGCCTCGGGCTCGGGCTCGGGCTCGGGCTCGAGCTCGAGCACGAGCACGTCAGCAGGACCAGAACGCTTCGGCTGGACGAACCGGGCTGTTTCGTCCTGCCGAAGCGAGATCGTCCTGCTGAACTGCTCGGGGCGCTCAGCGCGCGACGGTTCGGGCGGCCGGTTCAGTCGGCGTTGCCGACCGCCAGGCCCCCGAGAACGGGGTTGTGGTCCTCCACCTCGTCGAGGGTGTCGAGTTCCGGCTGGCTGACCTCGCCGCGGTCGGCCGCCGCGAGCGCCTTGCGCACGGTCGCGAGCACGATCGCCGCCACGAGCACCGCGCCCGCGCCGATGAGGAACGGCAGGTGCGCCTGCGGGTCGAGGTACTCGACCATCTGCCCGGCCGCGAACGGCGCGAGGCCGCCGCCGATGAAGCGCACGAAGCCGTAGGTGGCGGATGCGACCGGCCGCTCGACCGGCGCGATCGACATGACCGCGGTGGTGACGAGGGTGTTGTTCACGCCGATGAAGGCGCCGGCGATGATCACGCCGACGATGACGACCGCCGGGGTGGTCGAGAAGATGCCGATCACCGCGAGGTCGACGGCCATGAGCGTGAAGTTCCCGTACAGGGTGCGCGCGGTGCCGAGGGTGCGCTGCAGTCGCGGGGCGACGAACACCGAGAAGATCGCGACGAGCACGCCCCAGCCGCAGAACACGAGGCCGAGCACGATCGGGCTGTCGATGCCCATGAGGAAGGGCGAGTAGCCGTGGAGGGTGAAGAAGCCCCAGTTGTAGAGGAGGCCGACGACGCTGGTGGTCGCGAGGGAGCGGTGCTTCAGCGCCGCGAGCGGCTCGACGAGCCGCTGCTTGCGGGCCGGCGCCGGCGTCTTCGGCAGCAGCGTGAGCGTGGCGACGAGGGCGATGGCCATCAGCACGCTGACGCCGTAGAACGGGCC
>JBQCCU010000059.1:0-2300 GCA_051961935.1 Amnibacterium sp.
GAGCGCCTCGCCGCCGACGCCGAGAACGGCGCGCTGGACCCCGCGATCTCCCTGCTCGTCGCGGCCATCCGCGACGGCGGCGTCATCCAGGCGTTCGGCACCGGGCACTCCGAGACGTTCGCGATGGAGATCGCGGGACGCGCCGGCGGACTGATCCCCACCAACCGATTCGCCCTGCGCGACATCGTGATGCACGGCGACCGCGACGTCGACGTGCTCACCGGCTCCCTGGAGCGCGAGCCGTGGGTCGTGGACGAGCTCATGGCGGTGTCCCCCGTGACCGAGAACGACGTGTTCGTGATCGCGTCGAACTCGGGAGTGAACGGCTCCATCGTGGGCGTGGCCCTGTGGGCCAAGGAGCACGGCCACAAGGTGATCGCGGTGACGAGCCTCGAGCACACCGCGCGCGTCGAGCCGAAGCACCCGAGCGGCAAGCGGCTCAGCGAGATCGCCGACGTCGTCATCGACAACCTCGCCCCCTACGGCGACTCCACCCTCCAGGTCACCGACACGATCTCGGCCGGCGCGATCTCCTCGATCACCGCCGCGTTCATCGCCCAGGTGCTGACGCTCGGCGTCGCGGACCGCTTCGTGCAGGCCGGCGAGCCGGCGCCCCTCTACCTCTCGGCCAACATCCCCGGCGGCGACGAGCACAACACCGAGCTCGAGCAGCGCTACGGGATCTCCCGCTTCGCCTGAACCCTTCAGAACCCGCACCACCAGGAAAGGAAAGTCAACGTGGACAACTCCAAGCAGCCGATGGGCCGGAGGGCGTTCCTCCAGGGCGTGCTCATCACGGGCCTCGCCGCCCCGCTCGTCGGCACCCTCGCCGGCTGCGCCGCGGGCGGCGCCCAGACGAGCAGCTCGAGCGGCACCGGCGCCAAGAAGTCGGCGACCAACCCGTTCGGCGTGAAGTCCGGCTCCACCGTCCAGGCCGCGATCTTCAACGGCGGCTACGGCACCGACTACGTCGACTTCGCCGCGAACATCATGAAGCAGAAGTCGAAGGTGTCGGCGACGGTTCAGCCCATCACCAACATCGCGCAGTCGCTGCAGCCGAAGTTCGTCGCGGGCAACCCGCCGGACCTCGTCGACAACAGCGGCGCGAACGCGATCGGCATCTCCACCATCCGCAGCCAGCTCGCCGAGCTGTCCGACGTGCTCGACTCGAACAACTACGAGGGCACGAAGATCAGCGACACCCTCTACACGGGCGTCACCAAGCCGGGCACGCTGGACGGCAAGTTCCTCATCCTCAACTACGTGCTGACGGTCTACGCGATCTGGTACTCGCAGTCCCTCTTCGACGCGAACGGCTGGACCGTCCCGAAGACCTGGGAGGAGGCGTACGTGCTCGGCGGCAAGGCGAAGGCGAAGGGCAAGTACCTCTTCGTCTGGGGCAAGGAGGCCGCGACCTACTACCAGACCCTCGCGATCGCCTCCGCGATCAAGGAGGGCGGCGACGACGTGCGCCTCGCGCTCGAGAACCTCGAGCCGAAGTGCTGGTCGAAGCCGGCCGTGCAGGACGTCTTCAAGGGGATGAAGAAGATCATCGACGCCGGCTACTTCAAGCCGGGCGGCGCGGGCACGCAGTTCACCGCGGCGCAGGCGCAGTGGTCGAACGACGAGGACGCGCTGCTCTACCCCTCGGGCTCGTGGATCGAGAACGAGATGAAGAAGCAGACGAAGTCGGGCTTCAAGATGACCGGTGCGCCGGAGTTCACGGTGACCGCGAACTCGAAGCTGCCCTACACGGCGATGCACTCCACCGCGGGTGAGCCGTTCATCGTGCCGGCGAAGGCGTCGAACGTCGCCGGCGGCAAGGAGCTGCTCCGGGCGATGCTCTCGAAGGACGCGGCGACCAACTTCGCGAAGACGCGGCTCACGCCGTCGATCGTGAAGGGCACCGTGCCGCCGGACGGGTTCGGCTCGACGGCGCTCGTCTCGCAGGCGAAGCTGCTCGACGACGCGGGCTCGAACGTGTTCTCCTGGAACTTCGTCGACCTCTACGGCATGAACCAGGACCAGCTCGTGGTGTGGAACAGCTTCCTCGCCGGGAAGTCCTCCGTGGCCGACCTGACGAGCAGGCTCAAGGCGATCACGGACAAGGTCGCGAACGACTCCTCGGTCCAGAAGGTCAAGGTGTCGTGACGACTGCGACCCGTTCGCTCGTCGCGGCGGGCGCCCCCACCCCGGGCGCCCCCGGGCGGGGGAAACAACAAAAATTAGAAAAAGTGTAGTTATCGGGGGGGTTACTAGGGGTACCACAAGTGGTTTAATTTGGGGGCGTGTTTTTTCCG